>NZ_JBSGZJ010000713.1:0-2095 GCF_053610925.1 Streptomyces sp. NPDC054847
GCCGCCCTGCCGGCCCCGGCACGCACTCGCGTGCTCGCGTGCCCTCCTCAGCCCGCCCGGTACGTCTCCAGCAGCCGCAGCCAGATCTCGCTGATGGTCGGGAAGGACGGAACCGCGTGCCACAGCCGGTCGATGGGCACTTCCCCGGCCACCGCGATCGTGGCCGAGTGCAGCAGTTCGCCGACGCCCGCGCCGACGAAGGTGACGCCGAGCAGGATCTCGCGGTCGAGGTCGACGACCATGCGGGCGTGTCCGCGGTAGTTCTCCGCGTACAGTCCGGCGCCCGCGACGGAGGCGAGGTCGTAGTCGACGGCGCGCACCCGGTGTCCTGCCCCTTCCGCCTCCGCGAGCGAGAGGCCCACGGCCGCTGCCTCGGGGTCGGTGAACACCACCTGCGGCACGGCCGCGTGGTCGGCCGTCGCGGAGTGGGCGCCCCAGCGGTCGGTCTCCAGCAGCGGGACCTGCTGCGCCCTGGCGGCGATGGCGGCTCCCGCGACCCGGGCCTGGTACTTGCCCTGGTGGGTCAGCAGCGCGCGGCGGTTGACGTCGCCGACCGCGTACAGCCAGTCCGTGCCCTGCACGCGGCAGCTGTCGTCGACCGTCAGCCACGAGCCCGGATCCAGTCCGACGGTCTCCAGTCCGATGTCGTCGGTGCGCGGGGCGCGGCCCGTCGCGATGAGCACCTCGTCGGCCTCGACGCGCTCGCCGTCGCCGAGGACCAGGGTGACGGGTCCGGTGCCGCCGGGCCGTTCGACAGCGGTGACGTCGGTGTCCGTCCGGATGGTGACGCCGGCCTCCCTGAGGCCTTCCGCCACGTGCTCGCCGACGAAGGGTTCCATCCGTGGCAGCAGGCCGCCGCCGCGGACGAGCATGGTCACCTGCGAGCCGAGTGCCTGCCAGGCGGTGGCCATCTCCACCCCGACCACTCCCCCGCCGACGACCGCGAGCCGGCCCGGCGCCTCACGGGCGCTGGTGGCCTCGCGGCTCGTCCACGCCTTCGCTCCGGCGAGGCCGGGGATGTCGGGCAGTACGGCGCGGCTGCCGGTGCTCACGACGACGGCGTGCCGGGCGGTCAGTGAGTAGTGCTCGCCCTCCGGCCCGTACGCCACCACCTTCCTGGGGCCGTGGAGGGCTCCTTTGCCCCGGTAGACACGGGCGCCGATGGAATCGAGCCAGGCCAGTTGCCCTTCGTCGTTCCAGTGGGCCGCCTGTTCGTCGCGTCGGGCCAGCACGGCCTTGCTGTCCAGCGGACCCTGCACGGCGGCGCTCGCGCCGGGCAGTCTGCGGGCGTCGGCCCGCGCGATCACCGGGCGCAGCAGCGCCTTGCTCGGCATGCACGCCCAGTAGGAGCAGTCACCGCCGATGAGTTCGCTCTCGACCACCGCGGTGCTCAGTCCCGCCGCTCTGGTCCGATCCGCCACGTTCTCCCCGACAGGGCCCGCGCCCAGCACTACGACGTCGTACTCCACAGCATGGGTCATAGGGCCAGTCTGATCCGGGGTGTGCGTCCTGGCCACATGGGCAGGGGCAGGAATAGCACGGCCCCGGGCACCGTTGTGCGGGGCGAGTCCCCCGGACCTCAGGAAGAGGTAGCACGTCATGAGCACCGTTGAGCTCACCAAGGAAAACTTCGATCAGGTCGTCACCGACAACGACTTTGTCCTGATCGACTTCTGGGCTTCCTGGTGTGGTCCTTGCCGCCAGTTCGCGCCGGTCTTCGAGGGCGCGTCGGAGCGTCACCCCGATCTGGTGTTCGCGAAGGTCGACACCGAGGCGCAGCAGGAGCTCGCGGCTGCCTTCGAGATCCGTTCGATCCCGACTCTGATGATCGTGCGCGAGAACGTCGCGGTCTTCGCCCAGCCCGGTGCGCTGCCCGAGTCGTCCCTCGAGGACGTCATCGGCCAGGCGCGCGCGCTGGACATGGACGCGGTCCGCAAGTCGATCGACGAGGCCGCCCAGAAGAGCACCGCCGAGGGTGGCCAGGCAAGCGCCTGACCGTTCCCGTGCACAGATCCCCGCACACGTCCGGCCGGGGTGGGGGCCCGGTTGGGGGGGCCGGCCCCCCCCCGGGGGCGGTTGGGGGCCCCCGCCCGCC
>NZ_JBSGZJ010000714.1:0-2071 GCF_053610925.1 Streptomyces sp. NPDC054847
AGGTCGTAACTCATGTCCCGGAGACTCCCACATCGCACCGACACCCACCTGGCCGGTCGACGGCACGAGCCTATGCCAAAGGAAACGACGTCTTAGCCGCGGGGCTTCGGCTCCGTCGCATCCCGGCGGAAGGCCCACTTCATCTCGGGCTCCGTGACGGACTTCATCGCTCGGCGCACGGGCGGTGTGCACAGGAGCGTCATGACCGCGAGCATGGCCAGGGTCACCGCGATCCTGCCGGGCGGAGTGCTCAGCCATGGGTAGGACTCGAAGACTCCCGCATAACCGGCTCCGCGGATCAGGAACCCGTGCAGCACGTAGCCGCAGATGGTGCCGGCGCCCAGCACCGTGAACCAATGCCTCCGGCCGGGCACCAGGGCGAGGAAGGCCGCCGTCAGTACCAGCGCGCAGCAGAACAGCACACTCGCCCGGATCAGCCCCGGCCACCACAACAGCCCGAGCTCCTGAACGCTCCTGGACCGGTAGAACCAGTTCATGGGGATGCTGGGGGTCACCCAGTAGGTGAAGGGGATCGCGCCGGCGAACACGAGCACGGCGAGTGCTCTCGGTCCGCGCCTCCGCAGGAACCGGAAGTGCTCGGGCGTCATGCACAGGCCCAGTACGAAGAACGGAAGGAACTGCAGTACCCGCGTGAGTTCGAGGGCAGGGCCGATGCCCGGCGTGAGCGTCGCGAGCGCGGCGATGCCCAGTGACACCGCCAGCGGCCACCGCACGACCCGCCACAGCGGAGTCGTCAGCCGCCATATGAACAGCGCGAGCAGGAACCACATCAGATAGAAGGGCTGGAGAAGGCTGATGGGCTTCCCGGGGTAGTCGGTCCCGTACCTGGCGAAGACCGTGTACGCCACCTCGAAGACGACGTAGGGCAGCGCCACTCCGGTGAGCAGCCTTCGCAGCTGATCGGGGCGTCCGGTGTAACTGCGGGACAGATAGCCGGAGATCAGGATGAACACCGGCATGTGGAAGGTGTACAGGAACATGTAGAGGCCCCGGGTGGCCCGGCTGTCCTCGATCACGGTGGGCCAGACATGGCCCAGGGCCACCAACAGGATGGCCAGGTACTTCGCGTTGTCGAAGTACGGGTCTCGACGGGTGGACCTGGCGGCAGGCTGCGTGGGGGGATTCAGGCCAGTGGTCGTGGGGACCGAAGTGGTGCCGGCCTGTCTCGTGGTGAGTGACCCTGTCTCCTCGGCCTCGGGAAGAGGGGTCCTTACGTATCCATGCGCAGCGAAGGACATTCGAGGACCATAGCCCGGCCTTTTCTTGGTGGGAAAAGGTTGTGCATTCGAGAGTAACGATTCTATATAGCAGGCAAGTTGCGTGGGTATGCCCCCGTCTGGATCAGGGCATACCGGGGCAATCCGGCCCCTCCATCCAAAGCCTGTTGGCCGCCCGAGGCCTCCCAATCTCCTTTTGTGACCAAGATGTGGGGAGTATGAAACGATCCCTCTGAATTTCCTTCGGTATTTCACTGCGTACGAAAGAGTGCGGCGGCCGCGCACCAGGGGAGCCCGCACCGAGGTGGCGTGATCTTGTCCACGACGGTTCGTCACCACGCAGCAGGGGCAGGTGGGTTGGTGGCACGATGGTGCAGACGGGAGAGTGCCGGCCGCGCGCTCCCGGGCCGGCAAGGCGGGACCGACCGAGGGTGTGATCAGTTGTGGCCATTTCACTGTCAGTGGTGCTTCTGTTGGCGATCGTCCTCGTGGTGCTGATCCGCGGCGGCTCCATCAAGGCCGGACCCGCGATCGTTGCGGTCCTCTTCGGCTTCTTCCTCGCCTCGACGGGCATGGCGCCGTCGATCAACAGATTCATGAACTCGATAGCCGAGACGATCAACCAGATCAGTTTCTGAGACCACCGCCGGCCGCCGGCTCCCGCGATCAGCTCTGCCGGATCTCTTCGGGGATCACTTCCGGGAGACCGCGCCGCTCTCCTCACGGAACGACCTCGGGCCCGGCCCGGTCAAACAACAACGTCCCACGACCTATGCGTCCCCAGAGAGGGCGACGGCACTCTAACACCACAACATCTGACACTCGCTTCCCCT
>NZ_JBSGZJ010000715.1:0-2064 GCF_053610925.1 Streptomyces sp. NPDC054847
GTGTCCACGCGCAGCTCAAGCCAGGCCAGGCCGGGCAGCCTCATCTCGGCGCGCAGCCGCAGCAGCCGCCCCGGATCGTGCCGCTCGCCCGCACCGCCGTGGACCGCTTCACCACCTGGGCCGCCCGCCGCTTCGGCATCGGCCCCGGCACCACCGTCCTCGGCGCCGGCACCCTCGCCGCAGGCTCGAGCCTCCTCGACCTGTGGACCCCCCTCGCCGCCGGCGCCACCGTCGTCCTCGCCGAACCCGGCCGGGCCGCGGACACCACCGCCCTGCTGGAACTCCTCACCACCCACGACATCCATGTCGTGGCCGCCCGCCCCACGCTCTACGGGCCGCTCACCGACGCCGCCCGCGCCGCCGGCACCACCCTGAACGGCGTCCGCCACGCCGTGCTCACCGGCCGCGCCCTGCCCGACCGCACCGTCGCCGCGCTGCCGCGCCTGTTCCCCGGCGCACGCCTTACCAACCTCTACGGCTGCACCGAGACCGGCCCCAGCCTCGTCCACGAGACCGGCCCCGGAGCCGCCGTCTTCCCGCCCGTCCCCGTCGGCCTGCCCCTGCCCGGCGTGCGGACCCTCCTCATCGGCGCCCACGGCACACCCGTCCACGGCCCCGGCACCGGCGAACTGTACGTCTCCACCCCCTTCCAGTCGCCCGGCCACCTCGGCCGCACCGCCCACCGCGACCCGTTCACCGCCCACCCCCTGGGCGCCGACGACGGCCGCACCTGGTTCCGCACCGGCGACCTGGCCCGCCGCGACGCCGACGGCCTGCTCCACCTGACCGGCCGCGCCGGCGACACCCGGACCACCGTCCGCGGCACCCGGCACCGGACCGGCACGCCCGCCCCCGCCGCCCGGCGGGTCACCGCCGCACAACGGCCCCCCGCCACCACCCGACGGGTCGGACGCGCCGCGCCCGGCCGACCGCACGAACCGATCCCAGTCCAAGGAAGGACGTCATGAGCCACAACGACACCATCAAGAAGTTCGTCATCGAGGAATTCCTGCCCGACCTTGGTGTCCACGAGCTTGCCGACGACCACGACCTGCTCTCCGACGGCGTCATCGACTCCCTCGGCGTGCTCAAGCTCATCGCCTGGGTCGAGGACCACTTCCAGCTCGCCGTCGGCGACGCCGACCTGGACCCCGACAACTTCCGCAGCGTGCGCGCCATCGACGCCTTCATCGAGGACGCCCGCCAGGGGGTGAGCAGCTAGCCATGCATCCCGCGCTCACCGGCCTGCTCGCAGGCGCCCCGGTGACCGAGCGCGAGACCTGGCGATCACTGTGGGACCGGCTCGGTGACGGCACGCTCGAAAAGGAGCAGGCCGTCGCCCTGCTGGCCTCCCTGACCACCAGCCTCCCCGGCCACCAGACCCTCGACGCCCTGCTGGAGACCCTGCGGGAGCGCAGAACCACGCCCCCGCCCGGCCCCTGGCCCGGCACCGTCAACATCGTCGGCACCGGCGGAGGACCCGCCACCTTCAACATCTCCACCGCCGCCGCGGTCACCGCCGCGGCCACCGGCGTACGGGTCGTCAAGACCGGCTCCCGCGCCTACACCTCCAGCCTCGGCTCCGTCGACCTGCTGGAGCGGCTCGGGATCCGCCTGACCGCCTCCTACGGGCAGACCGAGCAGATGCTCGAGCGGTACGGCATCGCGTTCGCCGGCCCGTTCGTCTACCCGGCCGAACTGACCCGCCTGGCCCGCACGGTGGCACCGCTCGGCATGAAACCGTTCGGCCGCTTCCTCAACGCGCTGGGCCCCTTCCTCGCCGACCTGCCGGTCACCGCCCAGGTCACCGGCGTCAGCGCCGCCATGCCGCTGCCCGTGCTGCGCGAACTCGCCCGCACACTCCCCGGCCGGCGGATCTGGCTGACCTCCAACGACCAGGGGGCCGACGAACTCCTCGGCTTCGCCGACAACACCGTCCACCTCGACGACGGCAGCGTCCGGCGGCTCGCACCCGGCGAACTCGTCGCGCCCGGCGGCGGATTCGACGACCTGCGCCCCGTGCCGCCCGCCGACGCCGCGGACCACTTCCTCGCCGTCCTCGCC
>NZ_JBSGZJ010000716.1:0-2056 GCF_053610925.1 Streptomyces sp. NPDC054847
GTTCCAGACCCGCACGGGTATGCCTTGCGCGAGCAGGCGTGAGGCGAGGCCTGCGCCCATCGTGCCGAGGCCGAGGACGGCGACGGGGCCGTTGGTGGTGTGCGTCATGACTTCTCCTCCACGGTCTCCTTGACGACCCGGAACCGCAGCGACTGCGTCGAGTCGACCCAGTTGCGGAGCGGGGCCACCAGTTCCTGGTGGTCGTCGCTCTGCTGCCAGGCGAAGAAGTGTTCGGGGGTCTCCCACTCGCTGGTGATCACCCACTGGCGGGAGCCGTCGACCGGCTCTCCCAGTCGTTCGACGAGGTGCCCGGGGGTTCGAGCGACGGATTTCCGTATCTGCTCGTACATCTCCAGGAACCCTTGCTCGCCGCCCTCGATCACACGGACCGCGAAAACGACGGACAGCCTCTCGGCCGTCTGGTTGTTCTGAACGGTGCCCATGTCTCCTCCTGATGGTGAGATCCGGCAGGACACGCTTTCCAAGGACTCATGGGCTCAGTGACGACGCAACTCCAATGGGTGCACGGGCCAGGCGGCAGAAGGGTCGTGCTCCGGCGTCTAGTCCGTCCGGGTGTATGGGGAAGGGGCCCCGGATGAGGCAGATTCGAACGCGCGCGTGGAGACGGGCCGACGGGCCGGCGCAGTTGTTTCCGGTGCGGCGGTGCGGGCCGGTTCCGCGGCCGTTCCCCTTTTGCCCGAGGGTGCATGCCTCGTGAAAGGGAGTGCGGGCCGTCATCCCTTTCGACAGCGCGTCGGCGGTACGGGCGGTGCGTCGGCGGTACAGGCGGTGCACTCCCGGACCGGCCGAGTGTGTGCCGGGGTGCCCCGGCGTCTGTTTCGCCGACGCGGCGATGAGCGCCTGGAGCGGGGACGTGGCCGGGCCCTGGGCGGACGCCGTGCCGCATGTCCTCGTTGAGCGCTGTGGCCGTAGGGACGTGGGGTGGCGCTGGTCGCAGGGCGATGGGGACTTCGGCGGCGGGCCGGTCGGGAATCGGTGCTGCATGCGGGACTCGTCACCACGCCGCAGGAGCAGCGGGTTCGGGGGCGTATGCCTCGGGCTCTTCGCGGTGGGACCGCCTCCGGTGATGGGGCGAGTCGCGGCGTGCAGCCCTTGGTCATTCGCACTATTTTGGGGCGAGATTTCGCGTCGGCTTGTGGCCGGAGCCGCAGAACGGAGACACCGTGAACCGCCCCCGCCTCGCCCCCGCCGTCCTGGCACCGCTCATCGCCGTCTCACTGGCCGCCTGCGGCTCCGGCGACGACGAGGGGTCCGGTCCGACGACGACAAGCCCTCCCGGCGCGACCGAGTCCGCGTCCCCGACGGATACGAGCACCGCCACACCGCGCACCCAGAAGGACCTCGAGGAGTCCGCGGCCGCAGCGGAGGCACGCGTCCGGGCCTCCGCGGCCGCCGAGCTGCGCACGGTCGAGGGCCGCGGCAACGCCACGGGAGACGTGTCCCTGCAAGGAGTCGCCACCACCCGCTCGGACGGGCTGCGCACCGGTCTGGTCAGGGTCACCAACTCGACCGACAAGACGGTTTTCTACGCGGTCCAGGTGGACTTCGTCACCGGTGACGGGACAGTCGTCGACTCCGTGGTGGCCGGCTTCCCCGACGTCGGCCCCGGCGAGCGGGCCGAGCGGTACATCTCCAGTCGCAAGGCCGGGGAGTCGGACACCCCGACGACACCACGCATCGTCAAGGCCGAGCGCAGCTGAACGGCTGGGCGAGATGCCGCTGGTGCGGGACTCGCCGGAACTCCGGTCTGCGCGCCCCGGCCCGTGCGCGGCGGGCAGCCGCCCCTTGGGCCGGGGCTTCTGGACGTCCGGCAGGATCGGAGTTTCCCGTTCGGCCGACGTCAGCTACCGTCTGTTGCCGGTCCGACGGCCGGGCCTCACTTCAGATGTCGGGTGAAGAACTGGGCCGCGGCCTCCCCCGCGAACTGTGGGACGCCGGTGTTGATGGCGCTCTTTGAACCTCCCCAGGTGTCGCTCTTCAGATGGCCAAACCTGCTCAGGTGATCTCCCCACCCATTGCGTGATCTTCCCGGCGT
>NZ_JBSGZJ010000717.1:0-2051 GCF_053610925.1 Streptomyces sp. NPDC054847
AGCGCGTCCGCCGGCGGCAGCTCGCCGCGCAGGGCCGCCGCGGCCGCCGCGCCCGCGCCCCGGCCGAGGACCGTGTCCGGGAGCAGCCCGTGCGCCGCCAGCCACGCTCCCATGCCGTGCAGGGCCGCCGCCGTGCAGGCCGCGAGGCGGTCCGCACCGGCGGGCAGGGACAGATCGCCCGCCACGGCCGACGCCTGCGCGACCTGCGGCAGTTCCGGGCCGCCGTGCAGCGCCGAGCCGTCCCCGAGGTCCAGGACCAGCGCCGGAACAGGCCCCGCCGGGCGCGGCCGGCCGGCCGACTCCCGCAGCGCGGCCGCCAGTTCGACCGGGTCCGTGCCAATCACCGCGTGCCGTACGGGAAACCGCTCCCGCCCGTGCGCGAGCGTGGCCGCCACGTCGTCCACCGCCGGCGACGGCTCCTGCTCCAGCCGCTGCGCGAGCCGCACGCACGCGGCCGCGGCCGTCTCCGTGTCCCGCGCGGAGACGGCCAGGACCCGCGGCGCGTCCGGCCCCGTCAAGAACGTCGTCGTCATCGCCGACCTCACACCCTTTCGCTGACGTGTTCCTGGACGACCACATGGGCGTTGGTGCCGCCGACACCGAAGGAGCTGACGCCCGCCGTCCGCGGCCGGCCGGCGGGCACGTCCCACGCCCGGCCCTCGGCCAGCAGAGTGAACCGGCCGCCCGGCCCGGCCAGCTCGTCGATCGGCTCGCCCACGTTCGGGGTGGCGGGCAGCATCCCGTGGTGCACGGCGAGCACCGCCTTGATCAGCCCGGCGATGCCCGCGGCCGTGTTGCAGTGGCCGATGGACGCCTTCACCGAGCCGACCGCGACCTCCGGGCCCGCCGTGCCCAGCGCCTCGCCCAGCGCGGTGGCCTCGATGGCGTCGCCGAGCCGGGTGCCGGTGCCGTGCGCCTCCACGTAGCCGACGGCGTCCGGGCCGATGCCCGCCGCGGCGAGCGCGGCACGGATCACCCGCGCCTGGCCCTCGACGCCGGGCGCCGAGTAACCGACCCGCGCCCGCCCGTCGTTGTTGACGGCGCTGCCGCGGATCACGGCGTGCACCGGGTCGCCGTCCCGTTCGGCGTCGCTCAGCCGGCGCAGCAGCAGCGCACCCGCGCCGAACCCGCCGACCGTGCCCGAGGCCCGCCGGTCGAAGGGCCGGCACACCCCGTCGTCGGCGTACAGGAACCCGGGCCGGTAGGTGTAGGCGCCGTCGAACGCGCCGTCCAGGGACACCGCCCCCGCCAGCGCGTAGTCGCTCTCGCCGCGCAGCAGCGCACGGCAGGCCAGGTGCACCGCGTACAGGCCGGTGGAGCAGGCGGTGTCCAGCAGCAGCGCCTCGCCCCACAGGTCGTGCAGATAGGCGAAGCGGGAGGCGACGAACGTCGGGTCGAGACTCACGACGTCGTCCACCCGCGCCTCGCCGTCGGTGCGCACCACCTTGGGGCAGCCCGCGTACAGGCTGGTGCGGCGGGAGATGTCGGACAGCCGCAGCGACGCGTCCTCGACGGCCGCCCACAACACCTCGTGCAGCACGCCCTGCTGGGGGTCGCCGCCCTCGACGTCCTCGGGGGTGAAGCCGAGCAGGCCCGCGTCGTAGCCGGTGCCGTCGGCGAGCATGCCCCAGCGGGCGATGCGGCGGGTGCCGTCGGGGTGCTCGGTGACCAGCGGCCCCGGCCCCTGACGGAAGCAGTCACGGCCCGCGACGAGGTTGTCCCAGTACGCGGCCAGGTCGGGGGCGCCGGCGAACCGGGCGCCCATGCCGATCACGGCGATCGCGTCACCGTCGGCGCCGCTGCCGCGTGCCGCGGCGCGACCGGCGCCCCGCACCGCAGGCGTCGCCGTGTCCGGTCCGGCGGCCGCGTCGCCGCCGAGCAGCCGGGCCTGTGCCCGCACGGTGGTGTGCCGCATCAGGTCGGCGATGGACGGCCCGGTGCCGGTGGCCTCGCGCAGCGCGTCCTGGAGCCGGACCAGCAGCAGTGAATGGCCGCCCGCGTCGAAGAAGTTGGTGTCCGGGCCGATGTCGGCGGCGGGCAGCACCTGGCGC
>NZ_JBSGZJ010000718.1:0-2036 GCF_053610925.1 Streptomyces sp. NPDC054847
GCCGCTGGAGGCCCCCAAGGCGATCGTGCGGGCGGTCGGGGAGGTGGCGGGGCGGGTGGGGTGACGGCCGGCTCCCCCGCACGCGGGCGCCGGGCCGCCGGATCTTCCGGTCGGCCTGGCGCCGCGTTCTGTGTTCGACGGCGACCTCTGTGTCGGCCGGGAAGTCGTTCGGGGCCGATCCGTTCAGAACGGCTCGAAGCCCGGCTGGACGGGGCCGATCTCTCCGGCGGCGACCAGTTCCTCAAGGTCCTCGGGTTCCAGGTACTCCAGGGCTTCCGGCTCGATGCCGTGGTACCGGTCCACGTCGAGCAGCCGCCGCACGAAGGCGAGGGCGAAGGCCGAGAACGGGCCGTCGAAGGTCTCGCAGCCCTCTTCATGGACCATCGTGACAACCTTCCACCGGTCCGGGTCCAGATCGCAGGGCAGGAAGAAGTGCTCGTCTCCGCTGTGGTCGTACCCCCATGAAATCAGCCCACCGGGTTCGGTGTGAAAGGGATACGGGACATGTTCAAAGTCCCCGAAGCTCAGGGCCCTGGCTCGATGCTCGGTGAACGTCTGGTGCGTCTTGCGCATGCGTTCCAACAAAGGGCTTGATCCACGGGGGTGGAAGACAACGAGCTCACCGCAGATGGCCCCGCTGCCGTAGGCATTGAGGAACGTCTTGAAGTCGCTCGGCAAAGCGGAACCCAGGTATCGCTCGACTTCACGCCAGTCGTCCGGGTCCGATTGCCGGCCGACGGGCTCGCCCAGCAGGGCCTGCAACTCATCCAACGAGGACATGCACTACTCCAGGCCTGGCCAGCGGGGATCTGCGCCGCCAACTTAGCCGCGCCAACCCAATGGGGCGAGTGACTCAAGGACACCCCGACCGTCCGCCCCACCACCGGCAGCTCACGCCACTGCTCGACTCCTCGAGCACTGACCCACCAAGTGAGTACTTACTACAACTGCCCAGCCCCAGCGGCAGGTTGAAAAAGGCGGCTGGCCAGAGCGCCGCTCCAGCGCGGCCAGGGCTTCCGCCTCGGCATCACGGGACGGGGGGACCCACCGGCGACTTCCGCGAAATACTCCCGCACCCGCTCGGACACCACCTGCCCGACAAGCTCGCTCATACGCACAACTCGACTCCTCATGGCCGCGATCCGGCAGGTACCGTACTGGCCCCGGCTGACAGACCCGGTCACACGTTCCCTGCAGGTGCTCGGGAAGGCGGAGCAGGCCGCGGCGCTTCGGGCGGTCCTAGAGCATCGCCTCTGGGACGTGGGGTGCGGTCGCTTTCCGCCGGGTGGGCGGCTGTGGCAGGTTCGACTCCTTGGCCCGCCATGCGTATCTCGGATCGAGCCATTCCTATGACATGGCTCTCCTGTTCAGGCCTGGGCGCGGACGATGAGCGTGCCGACCTTACGCGGGCCAGGTGGCGCGGGCAGGACGCTCGCCACGGGCGATTGGAATCCGTGCTCGCGGAGGACCTCCGCCCAGCGTTCGGGCTCGTAGTCCCAGCGCTTCACGACGAGCGGGTCCTCGTCCTCAGAGCGATTGATGTACGAGGCCTGACAGCCGTAGCAACCTTCGACGGCCGGACGCTGCGAGAAGGCGAACACGCCGCCGGGCTTGAGCCGCTTCCGGATGACGGGCAGCAGGTCCTCGGGGTTGGTGAACCAGACCGCGCCGTACACCGAGTAGACGGCATCGAAGTGCTCGCCGATCTCCTCGAGGAACCGGACGGCGTCCGTGCGGTGCAGCACCAGGCCGGCGTCGGCCCAGCGCGCCTCGGCGGCCTTCAGCTGTGCGCGGGATACGTCGACTCCGACCGCGCGGGCGCCGAGGGCGGCAACGTGGGCGAGGTTGCCGCCCTTGCCGCAGCCGAGGTCCAAGACGCTCGCACCGGGACCGATGCCGAGGAGCTCGGCACCGGGCCCGTGGTCGGGGTACTGGGTCCAGTTGAACCACGTGGTCTCACCGGCGGCGTTCGTCGGTCGCCGATCAGGCTTCTGCTTCGAGTACATGTCCCACGCGGTGTTCGTCACCTGCTGCTC
>NZ_JBSGZJ010000719.1:0-2016 GCF_053610925.1 Streptomyces sp. NPDC054847
CTTCCGCGCCCTCGCGGAACTCCCGGTCGTGCTCGACCCGCAGAAGTGACCGGCAGCCCGGCCACCGTTCAACCCGGCACCACCACCGCACCGCACGCCAAGGGCCGGCTCCCCACCAAGGGAGCCGGCCCCGCCGTTCCACCTCTGGAGCAGCCGGCCCCGGCCATCGAGGCGCCGGGAAGACCTCGCGCACTCCGCCCGCCGTCCACGGCCTGCGTCGTGGTCACGGCTCACGAGCCGGATCGAGGTCGAGGTCGTCGCGGACGATACGACCGCGCAGGTACTGGAAGTTGTCCGGCAGGACCAGGCCGCTGGCATCCACCGCCCGGACCACGTCGTCCAGTTCGTTCCACATGCCGTGGTGCATGAGCTCTCCGGCTCCCTCGAGCCAGTTGAGGTGGGCTGTGCTCCACAGAACGAGCCGGGAATCGTCCACCCGCCCCTGATCGCGCAGCAACGTCGCCAGGGCGACCGAGCAGAGCATGTCGTCATGAAACGACCGCTCCCCGGCAAGATGATCGGCCAGGACATCGATCGCCGCATCATGCTGCCCGGCAGCCTGGTAGCGCCGGGCCAGCACGTAGCGGGCGCCGGGGTCCGCGCTCGCCGCCGCCCGGAGCATCTCCGGCACCTCAACCGCGCGACCGTACCCGTCGAGGAGCTCCGCCATGGTGAGCCAGACGGAATGCGTGGAATAGGGCCGGTAGTCCTCCAAGTGCGTGCGGAGCTCCCGGAGCGCCTCGTCGAGAGCGCCGCTGCCGGCCAGTGCACGGGCCAGTGCGATCCGGTCCACCGGATCAGTCGGTGGTGTGGTGTCGGGCCCCTCTCGAGAGACCGGTCAAGCAGGACGCGGATCGCTTCCACGTGGCGGCCCTGGCTGCTCAGCAGTCTGCCGAGCTGAGCCCGCGCCCGCTCGGCATGGCGGGTAGCGCCGCCCTGCCGAATCCTCTCGAGCAGCCTCTCGGCCTCGTCCTCCTTGTCCCGCCGCGCCATGAGGTCCGCCAGCACGAACGCGTACCAGCCGTTGCCCGCTTCGAACAGGCGCTGCGCCTCCTGCTCCGCCTCACCCGGACGGCCCAGATGCACCAGGGCCTCGATCCCGTAGTCGGCCTCCCCGATGGACCTGGCGCGCACCTCGGCCGGTGCGTTGAACGGCAGGACAGCCAGGACCTGTTCCCACTCGCCGGCACGCCGGTAGAGCTCGAGGGCAGGGGAAGGGTCGCCTTCGCCGGCCCATCCGTCAGCCAACGTCCTGGCCTGCTCCACCAAACCGTGGACAGCGCACAACTCGACCAGATCGCCGCGCAGACGATCGTTCTGCGCCACCAGCCGGATCGCTTCACCGAGATTCTTCTGCTTCACCAGCAGATCGAGACGATGACGATCACCGCCGTCCCGGTGCCACACCGTGCTTTCTGCGTGCCGGCCGGTGATCCGCAGGAGCTGAACCAGTTCGCGGGCCGCCACGTCGTCGGCGACGGCCGCCTGACGCAAGAGCGCCTCCCCTTCCGCAAGGCGTCCTTGGGACCACAGCAGGGAGATCAGCGCGTGCCAGGCCACAGATCTGGACCATGCCCCACCACTGGCGGTGGCGACGAGGAGTTCCTCCTCGCTGGGCGCATGAGCCACCGGGGGAGCGGAGACCGCCGCCGGCACCAGCGTTTCCTGATCGTCGTCCACGGGTTCCTGCACCGCAGGAGAGGCGGAGCCCGATGAGCGGTCGCCGAGGCGCTCGACGAGATCCTGCACCCGGTGCTCCCACCACCGGCGGTCGATGCGGTCCGCGAACACCTGAAGCAGCTCGTCCTCGCAGGCGCGGTGACGGCCCTGCGGATCCCACTTCGCCAGCACCTTGGAACACCGGAGCGCATCCCTTGTGGCCAGCTCACCGTCGGCAGCACAAAAACGCTCCGCGACCGTGGCCAGTTCCTCCCACCGGCCCAAGGCCGCCAGGACGTTGCACAACTCCCGCTTGGCGCCCCGGGTGCTGTGCTCTGTCGCCCGCCACCGGAAAAC
>NZ_JBSGZJ010000720.1:0-2013 GCF_053610925.1 Streptomyces sp. NPDC054847
GCCGTCCGCATCGACCTCACGGCCCGGTGCGGACGGCGGGCCCAGCGCGCGGCTGCACGCAGACATGCACGCCCGCTCCGTATCCGTCGGCATTCATCTGCGGGAACGAGTGCCTTCAACCGGGTAGTTGTGGAAGTTGTGCCCCAGGACACCTGGCGGCGATGCAATGTCACAGCCGTACGGTTCCGACGATCGAAGGGCAATCATGCAGCGAAAGTCCCTCTCCATCCTGGCAGCAGCCGCTGCGGTTCTGGGCGCGGCCGTGGTCGTGCCCGGCGCGGAGGCCTCGCCACCGGTCTCCGGATCCGCCGCGGTACCGGCGTCCCCAGATGCGGCGACGGCAGCCCCCGGTGCCCGTTCCGCGGCGTCGTCCCTGCTTCTCGGCGCCACGTCCGAGACCATCACCGTGAGACCGGGCGTGACGCTGACCTCGATGTCGCTGGGGAAGCACGACGCCGACGACCAGTGGACCGTGCACGTGTATCTGCCGGCGACCGAGGACGGGCCGCTCAAGAGCGCGGGTACGGCGCTGGGTTCGAAGGCGATCGCCGATCGGGTCGCCGACGCGGTGCGGGACAAGGGCTTCGCCCCGCGGGTGGAGCGGGTCGTGATCCCCGCCTACGCCGACCGGCCTGCCGGGACGCTGGGCTGGACCGTGCGGGTCGGACGTTACGCGGCCGAGGCGGACGCGGCGGCGGTTCTGAGCCAGGTCCGGGCGGCCGGGTTCGCGGGCGGCACCCGCTACATCCCGCAGGACGGCAACGACATCGGCGCACCGCAGAAGGTGCACGTACTGCGCGTGGACTTCCGCACGTTCGACGGCACAGTGGGCACCGACTTCGGACCGGCGCTGAACGGTACGGAGAAGCTGACCGACCTCATGGCCGCGACCGGCGCGACAGCCGGCGTCAACGGCCAGTGGTTCTACAACAACGCCCCCGGCGGCCTGTACGTCAAGGACGGCAAGCTGCTCGGCTCCGCGACCCAGGGCCGCGGCGGCGTGAAGATCGCCCGTGGGGGCCGTTCGGTCGACGTGGACGCCTTCACGGCGCACGTGACGCTGCGGGCCGGTGGCGAGACGGTCGAGATCGACGGTGTCAACCGGGTGCCCGGCGACGTCTGGAACTGCGGTGGTGTGGGCGGTGACCTGCCCACTGAGAAGCCCCAGCACGACCTGCGGTGCACCGACAGCAGCGAACTGGTCCGGTTCACCCCGGAGTTCGGCAGGACGCCGACCGGCGCCGGGGCCGAGGTGGTGCTCGACGCGACGGGCAGGGTGACCGCGGTGAACACGTCGCGCGGCGCGGCGGTGCCCGACGGCGGGTCGACCGTCCAGGCCATCGGGAACCGGGTCGGCTGGCTGCTCGAGCACGCCACGGTCGGCACGAGGCTGACGGTCACCGAACGGGTGGAGGACAGCCGGGGCCGCAGGGTCGCGCTCACCCCGGACACGACGATCCTCCAGGTCGGTCCGACCTTGGTGCGGGACGGGAAAGTCTCGGTCAACGCCGCGGCGGACGGTCTGATCCGCGAGGGCACGGACCAGACCTTCACCTACAACTGGACCGTGCGCAGCAACCCGCGCTCGATGATCGGCGTCGACGGGCAGGGCCGGATGATGCTCGTGGTCGTCGACGGCCGGCAGGCCGGGTACAGCGAGGGCCTCGGCATCGCAGCGACCGCTGAGCTCATGAAGGCCCTCGGCGCGCGTGAGGCACTGAACCTCGACGGCGGGGGATCCAGCGTCATGGCGACCGCGGACTCCGGCATCGTCAACCGGCCGTCGGACGCCGCCGGTCAGCGTTCGCTCGGCAACGTGCTTCTCGTCCGTCCCTGACCCACCGCGCCGAACCCGGCCCGGCGCCGGTCGTGGACCCGACGGGACCCGGTGACGAACCTGGCCCGGCCCCGGCCCCACGGGACCCGGGCCAGGACCGACCCGGAACGGGCCCGGACCGAGCCCGGGCCGGCATCACGAGCGGGCCGTGCGCACCAACCCACCCGGTCGGTGCG
>NZ_JBSGZJ010000721.1:0-2010 GCF_053610925.1 Streptomyces sp. NPDC054847
GTACGGCGCGTTCCGCCGCTCCGCGACGGAAAACGTCGAAGGGCCCCACCGCGAACGGTGGGGCCCTTCGACATCGTGCCCGGTGAGGCACTGGCGGAGGATACGAGATTCGAACTCGTGAGGGGTTGCCCCCAACACGCTTTCCAAGCGTGCGCCCTAGGCCACTAGGCGAATCCTCCGCCGCAAACAATACAAGACGTTGAGGAGTGCTCGCGAACACCTTCCCGATCTTCCTCCCGGGGGTCATGACCACTCCCCGGCATCGGGTAGCCTGGGTGCAGCCCCTCACGTGGCGCTATCTGACTGAACTCCCCCAGGGCCGGAAGGCAGCAAGGGTAGGTCGGCTCTGGCGGGTGCGTGGGGGGCGCTTGCGTTCCCGGGGATCCGGGGCGGCTCCGGTTGTCGGTGGGCCCCGATAACCTCGTAGGTGTGTCGTCCCTTGCGCTGTACCGCCGCTACCGCCCCGAGTCGTTCGCAGAGGTCATCGGTCAGGAGCATGTCACTGACCCGCTCCAGCAGGCCCTGCGCAACAACCGGGTCAATCACGCGTACCTGTTCAGCGGGCCGCGCGGCTGCGGAAAGACGACCAGCGCCCGCATCCTCGCCCGCTGTCTGAACTGCGAGCAGGGACCGACGCCGACCCCCTGCGGGAAGTGTCAGTCCTGCCAGGATCTGGCGCGCACCGGGCCAGGATCGATCGACGTCATCGAGATCGACGCCGCTTCGCACGGTGGTGTGGACGACGCGCGTGAGCTGCGCGAGAAGGCCTTCTTCGGCCCCGCGAGCAGCCGGTACAAGATCTACATCATCGACGAGGCCCACATGGTCACCCCCGCGGGGTTCAACGCCCTGCTGAAGGTGGTCGAGGAGCCCCCGGAGCATCTGAAGTTCATCTTCGCGACCACCGAGCCCGAGAAGGTCATCGGCACCATCCGGTCGCGTACGCACCACTACCCGTTCCGGCTGGTCCCGCCCGGGACGCTCCGGGCGTATCTGGCGGAGGTGTGCGGCCGGGAGGGCATCCCGGTTGAGGACGGCGTCCTCCCGCTGGTCGTGCGGGCGGGCGCGGGCTCGGTGCGTGACTCCATGTCCGTCATGGACCAGCTGCTCGCCGGCGCCGCGGACGACGGTGTGACATATGCCATGGCGACGGCCCTCCTCGGTTACACGGACGGTTCGCTGCTCGACTCCGTCGTCGACGCGTTCGCGGCGGGCGACGGAGCCGCCGCCTTCGAGGTCGTGGACCGCGTCATCGAGGGCGGGAACGATCCGCGCCGGTTCGTCGCGGACCTGCTGGAGCGGCTGCGTGACCTGGTGATCCTCGCCGCGGTGCCGGACGCCGGCACCAAGGGGCTGATCGACGCCCCGGCGGACGTGGTCGAGCGGATGCAGGCGCAGGCCGCCGTGTTCGGCGCCGCCGAGCTCAGCAGGGCCGCGGACCTGGTCAACACCGGCCTGACCGAGATGCGGGGAGCCACGTCGCCGCGGCTGCAACTGGAGCTGATCTGCGCCCGGGTGCTGCTGCCGGCGGCGTTCGACGACGAGCGGTCGGTGCGGGCCCGGCTGGACCGCCTGGAGCGCGGGGCGTCGTTCTCGCCCGGCGGCCAGGGCCCCGCCATGGGATACGTGCCCGGGCCGGACGCCCAGGCGCATGCGCCCGCGCCGCCGGGTGCCGGACCCGCCGCCGCCCGTGCCGCGGCGCGCGGTGACGCGGCTCCCACGGTTCCCGCGCCGGCCCCGACCCCGGCGCACGAGCCGGTCGCGCCGCCCATCGGACAGCAGCCTCAGCAGCCGCCCCAGCAGCCCCCGCGACAGGAGCCGCACCAGCAGCCGCAGCCCCAGCCCGCCGCGTCCCGCCCGGGTGCCTGGCCGGGGACCGCGGGCCCGGCCGCGCCGGCGGTACCGCCCGGGCCCGGGGAGCCGGCCCGGCGGCCCGGCGGCTGGCCCGGGGGCTCCGCCGCCGGGCTGGGGGCGCCGCCGCCGGCGGCTGCCGCCCCGGCCGCCGGGGGC
>NZ_JBSGZJ010000722.1:0-1953 GCF_053610925.1 Streptomyces sp. NPDC054847
GTCCTGGAGAGCTCGGTCGCCCGCTCGCTGTGGGCGGAGCCCGGCGACACCGTACGGGTCACCGGGCAGGACGGGGCCGTGCGCACCCTGCGCGTGACCGGCGTCGCCGAGGCCGCGGAACCGCCCTACCGGGCGGGCGGCGGGCCCGGGATCGGCTGGGTCCTCCCGGAGACCCTCGACGGGATCGCCCCCGGCGACACCGGCCAGAGCGTGGGTCTGCGGCTCGCGGACTCCGGCGACACCGACTTCATGGTCCAGCGGGCGGTGACCGTGCTGGGCGCCGACCGGGTCGCTCAGGTCACCAAGTGGCAGCAGGCCAGAGCGGAGGCCGGCGGCGACGACCGGCTCCTCGGCCAGCTGTTCGCCGTGTTCGGACTCGGGGCCCTGCTGGCGGCCGCCCTCGCCGCGTCCGGGGCGATCGGCGCCCGGGTGCGCGGTCAGCTGCGGGACATCGCCGTCCTCAAGGCGGTGGGTTTCACACCGGGTCAGGTCGTACGCGGCTTCCTCGTGCAGCATCTGGCGTTCGCCCTCCTCGGGGTGGCCCTGGGCACGGCGGCCATCGCGTTCCTGGGCGCGCGGATACCGGGCCGGATCGGTGACGCGGCCGCCCTGTGGCAGGACCTGCCCGGATACACGGCGCTCATGATCGGTGTGCCGTGCGGGGCGGTCCTGCTGATCGCGGCGGCGACCGGGCTCGCGGCCTGGCGCGCCGGGCGGGTGCCGCCGGTCCCGGTGGCCCGGGCGGCGCAACCGTCCGCGGCGCCGATGACCGCACTGGGCCGCAGGGCACTCGGTCTGCGGATGCCGCCGGCGCTGGTGCTGGGCTGGCGCTCGGCCTTCCCGCGCCGGGGCCGTACGGCCGTCGCCGTCGGGCGGCTCGCGCTGCCGCTCGTACTGATCACCGTCGCGCTGGTGGCCTGGTCGACGCTCGACCAGTTCCGCGGCCGGCCCGCGCAGATGGGGCTGCCCGCGGCCCTGACCGTACGGGCGGAGCAACCCGGCGGGCCGTCGGAGGAGGAGCTGCGGCGGATCCTCGCCGGGGTTCCGGAGGTCGCCGCCGTCCATCCCGGCGCCGAGATGGCGGCCCTCGTGCCCGGGCAGACCGGGACCATCACCCTGCGCGGGCTCGGCACGGCGGAGGACCCCTATCCGTCGGCCGTGGCCGAAGGGCGGGCGGCCCGCGGGCCGGACGAGGCGGTGGCCGGGCAGGGGCTCCTCGACCTGCTGGGCGTTCGCGTCGGCGACTGGGTGCGGATGACGGTCGAGGGCCGGCCGCAGATCCTGCACATCGTGGGACGCAGCATCGAGCCCGAGTCGGGCGGACGGATCATCTCCACGACGGTCGACGCCCTCCAGGAACGCGACCCCGGACTGCGGCCGGACTTCCACGCGCTGGTGCTCACCGACGGATCGGACCCGCGGGCGGTGAGCTCCGCGCTCGACGGGGCGGCGGGCGGCACGCTGGAGATCCGTGAGACACCGAACCCGGCGGACCGGCTGGAACCGGCGCGCGGTGTGATCGCGGCCCTGATCGCGGTACTGGCCCTGATCGGTCTCACCGAGCTCCTGACACTGATCGGTACCGGGGTCCGCGACCGTGCCCGGGACCTGCTCGCGCTGAAGGCGATCGGGCTGACGCCCCGGCAGATCGGCTCCGTCATCGTGACCGCCGCCGGGCTGACCGCTCTGGCGTCGGCGGTGGTCGGTACGGCGCTCGGCGCGCTCTTCGGCATGTGGCTGGTGGACGCCCAGGGAAGCTCGAGCGGGATGGGGGCGGGGATCGCCCATCTGCCCCCGTGGCCGGTGCTGGTGTCGGTCGTGGCCGGCGCGGTGGCCGGGGCGGTGGCGGCGGCCTCCCTGCCGGCGACGCGGACCGCCCGTCGGCGGCTCGCGGACTCGCTGAGCGAGACGCTCTGAACGCGGCCGGGGGCGGGCGGGGGTCCCCCCGGCCCC
>NZ_JBSGZJ010000723.1:0-1929 GCF_053610925.1 Streptomyces sp. NPDC054847
GCCCCGCGAGCCCTCACCCACCACAGCCCACAACAACTCACCCGTACACGGCAGAACTCACTCATACGAAGTCAAACAGCAGCAGTTCACGACCCTATCGCGCACGCACTGGGCCGGGTCCTGATCCCCGCCCGGCGGCGGTCACCGTACGCCCGCGAGCAGTCCACGTTCCTCGACGGCGCCCGGTCGCCGCTCGCCCGCCCCTATGTCGAGGCGTACTCCTGCACGGCCGTGCAGCGCAGGCGGCGGCGGGCGTTGTGGCTGGCCACCGTCGGGGTGGACATCGACCAGCGGAACATCCATGCCGCCGGCGGTGCCTGGTGAGCCGGGGTGTGGCGGACCGCTGCGGGGCGCGGCGGTCGGTGTTCGCCGTCGCGGCCGTGGTGCGGCCGGTGTGCGGCGGGTGGGTCTGCGTCCTGGCCGCGGGGCACGACGGTCCGCATCACGACCGGGCGGGGGACGCCTGGTGGGTGACCCCGGAGGTCGCCGACGCCGTCGGTGTCTCCCTGCTCGCCCGCGCTCTGGCGAACGCGCTGGGGCGGCCGGAGGAGGAACGGTGACCGGCGAGGCGGCGCCCGAGCCCGCGTTCCGGTCGCCGCGCTGCATCGTCGGCCGTCACGACCGCTGCCGCGATCATGTGCCCTGCGGCAGTGGCGTACCCGGGGTGCGGCACCTGGTGTGCACCTGCGACTGCCATATCCCGGCCAAGGCCCCGCCCGAGAAGCGCCCTTGACCCGCCGGCGCCCTGTACTGAAGCTGAGGCCCTGCCGGCGCGATCAACTTTTCCGGGCGCAGGCCGAATCCTTTCGGCGGGCCCGTGCCTCCTATATGTGCCGACGAACGTCGGTACAGGATCGGGAGGTCTTCATGATCATAGGAATCGCCGTCGCCGCCGGAGCCGTGCTGCTCTGCACGTGCGGCTACTTCGCCCTGCGCAAGCGAAAGCAAGCCCGTGGCTGACTCGTCCTGGCCCGCTGAACAGTTGATCGTCGCCGCCCAGCGCGGCGACGTCGACGCGATCACCGCCCTGGTGTCGGGCTCGCACCCGAACGTGCAGCGATTCGCCCGCTCGCTCTGCGCCACACCCGAGGATGCCGAGGATGCGGCACAGGAGGCCCTGATCATCCTGTATCGCAAGATCGGGATGCTCAGGGCGTCCGGCGCGTTGGCGTCATGGATGTTCCGCATCGTCCGCAACGAGTGTCTGCGGCGCGCGCGCACGATGCGGGCCCATGCGCCCCTGCCCGAGGCCACCGTTCGCTCGGCCGAGGAAGTGGCTCTCCAGCGCATCGAGGCGGGCAGGGTGGCGGCCGCCGTCGCCGCCCTGCCGGCCGAGCAGCGACGCGTGCTGATCATGCGGGACATCCAGGGCTACAGCGGGCGAATGGCCGCCGAGGCGCTCGGCCTCAGTACCGCGGCGATGAAATCGCGTCTGCACCGCGCCCGCGGTGCGGTGCAGCAGTCCCTCCGTGCCAGACCCGAACCTCCGCCTGGAGACGCCCATGACGACGACCGAGGCCGACGGCCCTGACTTCTCCAGTTCGTCCCTGCCTCGCCACCTCGTCCGGGGCCTGATCGGCTTCGGCGGCCTGATCGGCTCGGTGGCGTTCCTCCCGACCACCGGCCCGGTCAGCCTGCTGCTCCTGCCGGTCGGGTTACTGGCACTGCGCGGTTGCCCGATGTGCTGGACCCTCGGCCTGATGCAGACCGTCTCGCGGGGCCGTCTCCGGCGCACCTGCGAGGACGGCGGGTGCAGGCTGACCGTCGCGGACCGGGATCACGGGGAGCGCCCGACCGCCTGACAAGCAGAGAGCGCCGTGACTGCCGGGCCTTGCCGCGTTCTCGTTCGGCGCCTCCCCGGCCGTCACCCGGGCGGAGAACGCGGCTGCCCGGACGGCTCGGCCCCTCCCGCAGCCTGCGGGAGGGGCC
>NZ_JBSGZJ010000724.1:0-1916 GCF_053610925.1 Streptomyces sp. NPDC054847
GGCCGGGAGCACCCGGCCGCCCCGCAAGGAAGCGTTCCTCAATGGTGTGGGCGTCACACCCCGGAGGAGACCTCAGCCTTCTCCTCCGGACCGCCGGCTTTTCCCTCGGCGTTCTCCAGCGCCTTGTTCCGGCGCAGCGAGGACCAGAAGGAGGCCGCGATCAGCACCACGCCGATGAGGCCGGTGATGATCTCGCTGATCTCGTGCTGGATGGTGATGAGCAGGATGACCGCCAGCGCGCCGATCGCGTAGTGGGCGCCGTGCTCCAGGTAGACGTAGTCGTCGAGGGTGCCCTGGCGGACCAGGTAGACCGTGAGGGACCGGACGTACATCGCGCCGATACCGAGGCCGAGCGCCATCCAGAAGATGTGGTTGGTGATGGCGAACGCGCCGATCACGCCGTCGAAGGAGAACGACGCGTCGAGGACTTCGAGGTACAGGAAGAGGAAGAACGCCGCCTTGCCGGCGAGGCCGACCGCGGAGACCTGCTTGCCCTCCCGCTTGGCCTTCTCCTCCTCCTCGTGCTCGCGCTCCTCCTCTTCCTCGAGCTTGTCCTCGAAGTAGCCGGAGAGACCGCCGACGACGAGGTACGTGATCAGACCTGCGACGCCGGAGAGGAGCACGGTGGCCGACTTGTCGGCGTGACCGGTGCTGGTGTGCGCGTTGGTGGCGAAGGTGATGGCGGTGACCAGCAGGACGATCAGCGCGATGCAGACCGACAGCATGTCGACCTTGCCGAGCTTGGCCAGGGGCCGCTCGAGCCAGGCCAGCCACTTGTGCTCGCGCTCCTCGAAGACGAAGTCGAGGAAGATCATCAGCAGGAACATGCCACCGAACGAGGCGATCGCCGCGTGTGCGTCGGTGACCAGGTCCTCGTACCTGTCGGGCTGGTCCATGGCCAGCTGGACCGCTTCGATCGGCCCGACCTTGGCACTGATGGCGACGATGACGACGGGGAAGACCAGCCGCATGCCGAAGACCGCGATAAGAATGCCGATCGTCAGGAAGATCTTCTGCCAGAAGGCGTTCATCTTCTTGAGGATTCCGGCGTTGACAACCGCGTTGTCGAACGACAGCGAGATCTCGAGGATCGACAGGATCAGTACGATCCCGAACGCCTCCCAGCCCCACTGCCAGGCGGCGAATGCGAGGCCGAGCGCCGTGACGGCGAACGACCAGCCGAAGGTTTTCAGAACCACTGGCTACCCAATCGTGTAATTGTCCCCCGGGTGAAGCCTGGGGGAGGTTCTCCCCCGCGCCGCACGCGGCTTTACGAAACGTTGACCCCGAAGTCTAGAGCGATGCCCCGCAGCCCCGACGCGTACCCCTGTCCCACGGCCCGGAACTTCCACTCGCCGCCGTAACGGTAGAGCTCACCGAAGATCATCGCGGTCTCGGTGGAGGCGTCCTCGCTGAGGTCGTAGCGGGCCAGCTCCTGCCCGTCGGCCTGATTGACGACGCGGATGAAGGCGTTGCTGACCTGACCGAAGGTCTGACCGCGGTTGTCGGCGTCATGGATGGAGACCGGAAAGATGATCTTGTCCACGTTGGCCGGCACCTTGGCGAGGTCCACCAGGAGGGACTCGTCGTCACCGTCCCCCTCACCGGTGAGGTTGTCACCGGTGTGCTCGACGGAGCCGTCCGGGCTCTTGAGCTGGTTGTAGAAGACGAACCACTCGTCGCCGAGGACCCGTCCGCTCTGGCAGAGCAGCGCGCTGGCGTCGAGGTCGAAGGGTGCGCCGGTGGTGGAGCGCGCGTCCCAGCCGAGCCCTACGAGCACCTGGGTGAGATTGGGTGCGGCCTTGGAGAGGGAGACATTGCCTCCCTTGGCGAGTGTGACGCCCATGTTGGTGAGTCCTCCCCTGGATGGCTTTGCTGCGGGGCCTGTTCGGCCCCAGGCGCGTCCGGCGCCGCAC
>NZ_JBSGZJ010000725.1:0-1904 GCF_053610925.1 Streptomyces sp. NPDC054847
GAATGGGCGTTCTCTTGTGATTGACGTGATCGTGGTCGGCGGCGGACCGACCGGCTTGATGCTGGCCTGCGAGCTGCGGCTGCACGGCGTGCACGTGGTCGTGCTGGAAAGGTTGGCCGAGCCGACCCGGGAGGGCCGTGGGCAGGGTCTGCACACGCGCAGCGTCGAGGTGATGGACCAGCGCGGTCTGCTGGACCGGTTCCTCGCGGTCAGTGAGAGGTTCCAGGTCGGCGGTCTGTTCGGCGGCATCGTCAAGCCGTGGCCGGACGGGCTGGACACGGCGCACCCGTACGGCGTCGCCACCCCGCAGCCGGTCACCGAGCGACTGCTGGGCGAGCGTGCCGTCGAGCTGGGCGTGGAGATCCGGCGCGGCTGCGAGGTGGTGGGGGTGTCCCAGGACGAGGACGGGGTGAGTGTCGAACTGGCGGAGGGGGGTGCCCGCGCCGGCGGGGGCGGTACGCGCCTGCGCTCGCGTTACCTCGTCGGGTGCGACGGCGGCCGCAGCGTGGTGCGCAAGCAGTTCGGTGTGGGTTTCCCCGGCGAGCCCGCCACGGTCGAGACGCTGCTGGGCGAGATGGTGCTGACCGAGGATCCGGCGACGATCGCCGCCGTCGTGGAGGAGGTCCGCAGGACCCAGCTGCGGTTCGGGGCCCTTCCCCTCGGGGAGGGGGTGTACCGCGTCGTCGTGCCGGCCGACGGCGTGTCCGAGGACCGTACGAGCGGGCCGACCCTCGAGGAGTTCCGGCGGCAGCTGCGGGTCGTCGCCGGCACCGACCTCGGCGCGCACTCGCCGCGCTGGCTGTCCCGGTTCGGCGACGCCACCCGGCAGGCCGAGCGCTATCGGGTCGGCCGGGTCCTGCTGGCGGGCGACGCGGCGCACATCCACCCGCCGACCGGCGGGCAGGGGCTCAACCTCGGTGTCCAGGACGCGTTCAACCTCGGCTGGAAGCTGGCCGCCGAGGTCGACGGCTGGGCGCCGGAGGGCCTGCTGGACAGCTACCACGCCGAGCGGCACCCGGTGGGCGCCCGGGTGCTGGACAACACCCGCGCGCAGATCACGCTGCTGGGGACCGATCCGGGTGCGACCGCGCTGCGGGAGCTGTTCACGAGGCTGATGGACTTCGAAGAGGTGAACCGGTACGTGACCGGGATGATCACCGCGGTCGAGGTCCGCTACGACTTCGGCGAGGGTCATGAACTGCTCGGCCGGCGGATGCGGGACGTGCGGCTGAAGCGGGGGCGCCTCTACGAGCTGATGCACGAGGGCCGCGGGCTGCTGCTCGACGGGACGGGCCGGCTGTCGGTGGAGGGCTGGGCGGACCGGGTCGACCATGTCGTCGACGTCGGCGAGGAACTGGACGTACCGGCGGTGCTGCTGCGGCCGGACGGGCATGTGGCGTGGGTAGGTGAGGACCAGCGGGATCTGCTCAGCCGGCTGCCCGTGTGGTTCGGCGCTGCCGCCGGCTGAACACGGGGCGCGGCGGCCGGCTGAGCGCGGGGCGCGGCCCGGGAGGCACGCGGGCTCGTGGTCCGGCTGAGCGTCGCGCGGGCTGGTGGCACTTCTGTGCGGGCCGGGAGGCGGGAGCATCTCCGGCCGGTCGGCGCGGTCCGGTGCCATGCCTCCCGCCCTGGGTGCTGTGCCGCCGGGGGCCGGGCCGGTCACTGTCCGCTGTGGTCGTATCACGGTGCGGTCGGGCGTGAGGGCGCGTCGGGTGGTTGGGGCCGGTGGGACGGGTGGTGCGGTTGCCGGGAACAACCCGGGA
This sequence comes from Streptomyces sp. NPDC054847, assembly GCF_053610925.1. Lineage (NCBI taxonomy): Bacteria > Bacillati > Actinomycetota > Actinomycetes > Kitasatosporales > Streptomycetaceae > Streptomyces > Streptomyces sp. NPDC054847. The sequence goes on from NZ_JBSGZJ010000725.1 coordinate 1,764, forward strand.
TGGTTTACCGTTCATCTGTATGTGGTCGCGGAGGGGACAGTGTCCTCGGGCCTCACCTATAGCCCATGGGGAAGATCGTTCGGCTGAAGCCCTGTGGAGCCCTCGCCGAGAGGCGACCGCCCTCCGTGTCCACCCTGTACC
>NZ_JBSGZJ010000726.1:0-1900 GCF_053610925.1 Streptomyces sp. NPDC054847
GAACAGACGCCGCGCGGCGGCACCCGCGGCCCCGCCCCGCCCCGGCCGACCGTCAGCCCAGGTCGCCCGCGGCCGTCCGCTCCGCCAGCTTCACCAGCGTGCGGATCGACGACCCGGTGCCGCCCTTCGGCGTGTAGCCGAACGGCGCGCCCTCGTGGAACGCGGGGCCCGCGATGTCCAGGTGCGCCCAGGTGATGCCCTCGCCCACGAACTCCTTCAGGAACAGGCCGGCCACCAGGCCGCCGCCCATGCGCTCACCCATGTTCGCGATGTCGGCGGTCGGCGAGTCCATGCCCTTGCGCAGCTCCGAGGGGAGCGGCATCGGCCAGGACGCCTCGCCGACCTCCTCGGCGATCTCGTGGATCGAGGTACGGAACGCGTCGTCGTTCGCCATGATGCCGAACGTGCGGTTGCCGAGCGCCAGCACCATCGCACCGGTCAGCGTCGCCACGTCCACGATCGCGTCCGGGTTCTCCTCGGACGCCCTCGTCAGCGCGTCCGCGAGCACCAGACGGCCCTCGGCGTCGGTGTTGAGGACCTCGACCGTCTTGCCGCTGTACATGCGCAGCACGTCGCCGGGGCGGGTGGCCGAGCCGGACGGCATGTTCTCGGCGAGGGCCAGCCAGCCGGTGACGTTGACGGCGAGACCCAGCCGGGCCGCCGCGACGACAGCGGCGAACACGGCGGCCGCGCCGCTCATGTCGCACTTCATCGTCTCGTTGTGGCCGGCCGGCTTCAGGGAGATGCCGCCCGAGTCGTAGGTGATGCCCTTGCCGACGAGCGCGAGCGTCTTCGCGCCCTTGGAGTGCGTGTAGGAGAGCTTGACCAGGCGCGGCGGGTTCTCGGAGCCCTGGCCGACGCCGAGGATGCCGCCGAAGCCGCCCTTGGCGAGCGCCTTCTCGTCGAGCACCTGCACCTTGATGCCGTGCTCCTTGCCGGCGGCCGTGGCCACGGCGGCGAAGGCCTCGGGGGTGAGGTCGTTCGGCGGGGTGTTGACCAGGTCGCGGGCGCGGTTGATCTCCTCGGTGAGCGCGACCGCGCGCTCGGCGGCGGCCTTGAACGCCTTGTCACGCGGCTTGGCGCCCAGCAGGGCGACCTCGGCCAGCGGCTTCTTCGCACCGTTCTCGCCGGCCGTTCCCTGGTACGCGGTGAAGGCGTACGCGCCGAGCAGCGCACCCTCGGCGATGGCCTCCGCGTCCTCCACGGACTCTATGGGCAGCGCGAAAGCGGCCTTCTTGGCACCGGACAGCGCACGCGCCGCGGCACCGGCCGCACGGCGCAGCGCCTCGGTGCCGTACGCCTCGCCGTCCTCGGGGGCCGCGCCCAGACCGACGGCCAGCACGACCGGGGGCTTCAGGCCGGCCGGCGCGGGGAGCTTGGTGACCTCGCCCTCGCCACCGCCGGCGCCGAGGGTCTCGAGGACGGAGGCGAGCTTGCCGTCGAACGCCTTGTCCACGGCCTCGGCGCCCGGCGCGACCACCGGGCCCTTGGCGCCCTTCGCGACGCCGACGACGAGGGCGTCCGCGCGCAGCGTCGCAGCGCCTGCAGTGCTGAGAGTGAGAGCAGTCACGGTGGTGAAATCTCGCTTCCGTTGAGTTCCGGGGGTGCGGCGAGGGCGGATCGACACCCCACACCGGACAAGAGCCTACGCGCGGCCGTATGTATCGCTCACGGCGGCGGCGGTTCACTCGTGCGTGGTGTCTCTTTCATGTTCGGCCCGGAGGTTGTCACCGCTCGGCCACACTCACCACATTCCGGCAACGGGGCGTGGGGCCCCGTTGCGTCATCGGCACAGAACTTCCCTGCGCCTGAAGGGCGTTGGGGAAGCGTGCGAGGGGGGAACCACATGGAGCAGCAGGGTGCGCGCGAGGCGGGACGCCGGCCCGGGACCGTGTCCGAC
>NZ_JBSGZJ010000727.1:0-1895 GCF_053610925.1 Streptomyces sp. NPDC054847
CCCTGGAACGGGTCCGCCGCCTTCGGCATGAGCAGCCGGAACTCTTAGCTGAACGAGTCTCCGCAGGCGCAGGAACCCGTGGCGTTCGGGTTGTCGATCGTGAAGCCCTGCTTCTCGATGGTGTCGACGAAGTCGATGGAGGCGCCGCCCAGGTACGGGGCGCTCATACGGTCGGTGACGACCTTGACACCGTCGAAGTCCTTCACGACGTCGCCGTCGAGGGAGCGCTCGTCGAAGAACAGCTGGTAACGCAGGCCGGAGCAGCCGCCGGGCTGAACCGCGACGCGCAGCGCCAGGTCGTCCCGGCCTTCCTGGTCCAGCAGGGCCTTGACCTTGGCCGCGGCGGCGTCGGACAGGAGGATGCCGTCGCTCACGGTGGTGGTCTCGTCCGATACGGACATCTGCTTCTCTCCCGGGTTGTGCGGACTGCTTGCCGACGGTGCAACCGGCATGGCCCTGGATTCATTCCGGACCGCTCGTCTTTCCCCTTCATGCTCGCACACCCGGCCATGGAGCGGCACCGGCCTGTGGACGGGGCGTGCGTCACCTTGCGGACAGGGGGGTGCGTCACATCGACACTATGGCCATCGTCAAAGTGACGTGAAGCGGTTATGATAGATAGCGTCAAATAGACGAAAAGCGCTCTGCCAGACGAAGAAAGGGTGCGTGTCGTGACGACCGCCCAGACCAGCCCCGAGCTCGACGTGTCGCCGACTCCGCTCGCACTGCTGCTGCTCGGCCGTGAGGCCGATCCCCGCAGCGAGCGCGGCGTGGAGTGCCCGGGCGACCTGCCCTCGCCGTCCGACCCGGATCTGGTGGAGCGCGCCCGCGCGGCCAAGGAGAAGCTCGGCGAGAAGGTCTTCGTCCTCGGCCACCACTACCAGCGCGACGAGGTCATCCAGTTCGCCGACGTCACCGGTGACTCGTTCAAGCTGGCGAAGGACGCCGCGGCCCGGCCGGAGGCCGAGTACATCGTCTTCTGCGGTGTGCACTTCATGGCCGAGTCCGCCGACATCCTCACCTCGGACGACCAGAAGGTCGTGCTCCCCGACCTCGCGGCCGGCTGCTCGATGGCCGACATGGCCACCGCCGAGCAGGTCGCCGAGTGCTGGGACGTGCTGACCGAAGCCGGCGTCGCCGAGCAGGTCGTGCCCGTCTCCTACATGAACTCCTCCGCGGACATCAAGGCCTTCACCGGCAAGCACGGCGGCACGATCTGTACGTCGTCGAACGCCAAGCGCGCGCTGGACTGGGCCTTCGAGCAGGGCGAGAAGGTCCTCTTCCTGCCGGACCAGCACCTGGGCCGCAACACCGCCGTCCGGGACATGGGGATGTCCCTCGAGGACTGCGTCCTCTACAACCCGCACAAGCCGAACGGCGGTCTGACGGCGGAGGAACTGCGCGCCGCCAAGATGATCCTGTGGCGCGGTCACTGCTCCGTGCACGGCCGGTTCTCGCTGGACTCCGTCAACGACGTGCGTGAGCGCATCCCGGGCGTCAACGTCCTGGTGCACCCGGAGTGCAAGCACGAGGTGGTCTCCGCCGCCGACTACGTGGGCTCGACGGAGTACATCATCAACACGCTCGAGGCGGCCCCGGCCGGCTCGAAGTGGGCGATCGGCACGGAGCTGAATCTGGTCCGGCGCCTGGCGAACCGTTACGCGGACCAGGGCAAGGAGATCGTCTTCCTGGACAAGACGGTCTGCTTCTGCTCGACGATGAACCGCATCGACCTGCCCCACCTGGTGTGGGCCCTGGAGTCGCTGGCCGAGGGGAACCTGGTCAACCGCATCGAGGTCGACAAGGAGACGGAGAGCTTCGCGAAGCTCGCGCTCGAGCGGATGCTGGCGCTGCCGTAGCCGCCGCCTACGCGCACGAGGGGCGTCCCGCCGCAG
>NZ_JBSGZJ010000728.1:0-1895 GCF_053610925.1 Streptomyces sp. NPDC054847
GTCCGGGGCTTGCCCCGGTTCGGGAAGGGGCGGGGGGAGAGAGAAATCCGCCCGAAAGGACGGCCTAGCGGCCGTCCCGCGCCACGGCCCCGCGCCATCGCATTCCGTTGACCTGGCCCGGCTCGTCACCGATCACGTACCGCACCCGCCGCCCGTGCACCCGTCGTGCCGGCGCCCGGCAGCCGCGTGGGCGGCAGCCTCGGGCGAGGCGGGCGTAGGGGTCACGGGGCGCGCCGCCGCCGGCGGCGGCCACCGTCCTGCCGGCGCACACCGCAGGCACGCCGACGAGCGCGGGGCGGGGCCCCGCGATCCGGCGGGCCCGGGTGCGAGCGACGGCGACGGTCACGGCCGGGTCAGCTCCTGCCGTGCCGCAGCGCGGGGTGCGCGCCCGCGGCCACCAGATCGGCGACCGCGGCCCTCGGGTCACGGCCGGTCACCAGGGACTCGCCGACGAGCACGGCGTCGGCGCCGGCGTTGGCGTAGGCGATCAGGTCGTGCGGACCCCGCACACCCGACTCGGCGATCTTGACGATGTGCGCCGGGATCTCGGGGGCGACCCGCTCGAAGGTGGAGCGGTCGACCTTGAGGGTCTTGAGGTCGCGCGCGTTCACGCCGATGATCTTCGCACCGGCGTCGACGGCCCGCTCGGCCTCGTCCTCGTCGTGGACCTCGACCAGCGGGGTGAGGCCGATCGATTCAGCACGCTCGATCAGCGAGACCAGGGCCTCCTGGTCCAGCGCGGCGACGATCAGCAGCACGACGTCGGCGCCGTAGGCGCGCGCCTCCCACAGCTGGTACGCGGTGACGATGAAGTCCTTGCGCAGCACCGGGATGTCGACCTTGGCGCGTACGGCCTCGAGGTCGGCGAGCGATCCGCCGAAGCGGCGCTCCTCGGTGAGCACGGAGATGACGGCCGCGCCGCCCGCCTCGTAGTCGGCGGCGAGTCCGGCGGGGTCGGCGATCGCGGCGAGCGCACCCTTGGAGGGGCTGGAGCGCTTGACCTCGCAGATCACCTTGACGCCCTCACCGCGCAGCGCGGCGACGCCGTCCTTGGCCGCAGGAGCCTTGGCGGCGCGCTCCTTGAGCTCGTCGAGGCTGACACGCGCCTGCCGCTCTGCCAGGTCGGCGCGCACACCTTCGATGATCTCGTCGAGCACACTCACGCGAGCGGCCCCCTTCCGGGACGGTGTTGATGGAACAGGATCAGCCATGTCGATGGTATCCGCAGGAGGGCCCTGAGCCCGCATCCGGTCACTGCCTGTCCCACTACCTGGGACTTCATGGAGCCAGTGCCGAGCCGAACGGCAGGTTCCGCACCACGCTGAAGATCACCAGCGCGCCGCCCATGACCCACCACCATCCGGTGGAGAGGCCGATCCTCAGGGGGCGTCCCTGTACGGCGCGAATCAGCCACATCACCCACACGACGGCGAAGACCGCGTAGCCCACCACGGCGACGGCGTTGGCGCCGAGAGCGGCGCCGATGTCGCCGTGGATGAAGGCGTGGGCGCTGCGCAGTCCGCCGCAGCCGGGGCAGTAGATGCCGGTGAAGCGCAGCAGCGGACACACCGGGTAGTGGCCCGGTTCGTTCGGGTCGACGCTCCCGACGTAGGTGAACGCGGCGGCGACGCCGGCGAGGACGGCGAGGGGTGCGGCGACGCGCCGCGCGGTCGACGCGGGCGGCCTGCCGGGGACGGCGGGCACGGCACCGACGGGCCACGTCCGAGGGGCGGGGCCGGGGGCCGGCCGGTGCTCCCCCGGCGCCGTGGAGCCTGTCGTGCCGGGCCCGGCGGCCGGGGCCGGGGCGGGGTGTCCGGGCGCGGGGCCGGCCGGCGGCGGGGCGGCGGGCGGGGTGGGAGCTGGGGTCGGGTCCACGCGGTGATTCTCCCCGTTCG
>NZ_JBSGZJ010000729.1:0-1870 GCF_053610925.1 Streptomyces sp. NPDC054847
AGCTGGTAGCGTCCGCGCTGGTCAGGTGGAACAGGCCACCCCCACGGGACTGTTGGAGCAGCACATGCCGGACCCCGTCGCCCGTGACGCCGCCGAGGAAGCGTCGGCGATGTCGCATCCTGCCGTCGCGCCGGACGTATCCGTCTCCTACGGGGAGCATCCCGACCAGGTCGTCGACTTCTACGCGCCACGCAGCGGGCACGCCACCGTGCCGCTGGTGGTCGTCCTGCACGGCGGCGCCTGGCGGGCGCCGTACGACCGGCGGCATGTGACGCCGTTCGCCGACTTCCTCGCGCGCCGCGGGCTCGCCGTCGCCAACGTCGAGTACCGCCGCGGACGGGAGATCCCGGGCCAGCGCGGAGAAGGGCCGGTCGCCGGACGGTGGCCGGAGACGTTCGACGACGTGGCGGCCGCGATGGACGCCCTGCCGGACCTGGCGCGGCAGGCACTGCCGCAGGCCGACCCGCGGCGGACCGTCGTGACCGGGCACTCCGCCGGGGGCCACCTCGCGCTGTGGGCCGCCGCCCGGCACGTCCTGCCGGCCGGCTCGCCGTGGCGGCTGGCGGCGCCGCCGCCGCTGCGCGGTGTCGTCGCACTGGTCCCGATCGCCGATTTCGGCACGGCCGTGGAACTGGGCGTGTGCGGCGGCGCCGTACGGCAACTGCTGGGCGGCGAGGCACAGTACGACGAGCGCGTCCCGCACGGCGATCCCGCCGTCCTGCTGCCGACCGGCATCGCGACGGTCGTGGTGCAGGGCCGTACGGACGTCGTCGTGCCGCCGGCCGTCGCGGAGGCGTTCGTGGACGCGGCGGCGAAGGCGGGTGAGACCGTCGGATGGACGCTCCTCGAAGAGGTCGGGCACTTCCCGCTGATCGACCCGGCGGCCGACGCGTGCGCCGTGGTCGCGGAGGAGATCGCCCAACTCGCCTGGTGAGCCTGCGGAAACACCCTGTGGAACGGACTCGATGAACCCTTGCGGACAGAACCTGACCGCAAGGGTTCATACGTTCTTCCCATGACGAATCTCGTGACCGGAGCAACCGGAACAGTAGGCCGCCAGGTGGTCGCGGAGCTTCTCCGCCGTGGACAGTCCGTCCGTGCTCTGACCCGCGACCCCGCGAAGGCCGACTTCCCCGACGGCGTCGAGGTCGTGCGGGGCGACCTCACCGATGCAGACACCCTGGCCCCCGCCCTGGAGGGCGTCACCGGCCTTCACCTGATCACCTTCGGCGGCCCGTACTTCGCGCCGCTGGAGACCGGCCCGCGCATCCTTCAGCTGGCCAAGGCGGCCGGCGTGCGGCGGATCACCGTGCTGCACGGCGGCGGCCCGAGCCTGCTGGAGGACGCGGTACGGGAGAGCGACTTCGCCTGGACCGTGCTGATGCCGGTGGAGTTCATGGCGAACGCCCTGGAGTGGGCCGACGGCATCCGCGCCGATGGCGAGGTGCGTGAACCGTTCGCCGACAGGCTCAGCGCCATGGTCCACGAGGCCGACATCGGCGCGGTCGCGGCGGTCGCCCTCACCCAGGACGGCCACGCGGGCCAGGAGTACGTGATCACCGGCCCCCAGGTGCTGACGCTGGAGGACAAGGTCGACGCGCTCGCCGCCGCCCGGGGCAGGAAGATCCGGCTCGTCGAACTGAGCGAACAGCAGGCGGTCGAGCAGTGGAAGGCGGCAGGGCAGCCGGAGGACGTCATCGGCTTCCTGCTGGAGGCGTACGGCAACACACCGCCCGTCGGCCGTACCGTCGTCGACACCGTCGAGAAGGTCACCGGCCGGCCGGCCCGGACGTTCGCCGAATGGGCCGAGGAGCACGCGGACACCTTCAGGAGCTGACACGGCACGGGTACGGGCGGGGCCGCCGAGCGG
>NZ_JBSGZJ010000730.1:0-1867 GCF_053610925.1 Streptomyces sp. NPDC054847
GTAACGGGCGGTGAGCCGGGTGGCGTCAGCCGGTCTTGCGGCGGTGGAAGGTGCGGCGCCCGGCGGGGCCGGCGGCGTGTCGGGCCTTGACGCGGCTCTCTTCCTGGGCCGCCTTGGCGAGGGCGTTGTGCTCCTTGCGCTCCAGCGCCTGGCGGAACCGGCGTTTGGCCTCCTGGGCGGCCTCGTTGCGCTCGGGGGTATCGGTCATGGATGCCTCCTGGGCTGGTCGACGGCGGCGCGGGCGGCCCGTCCCGGGGGCGGGCGGGGAGAGGGAGAATGCCCCCGCCCGGCCGGGCGGCCGGTGCGCCCAGCCCACCGCGCCCCGCTCGAGAACCGGTCGATGTTCACTCGCAACCCCGCCGGGAATCCCCCGACCCGCCCGGCCCGCCGGAGCCGTTCCCGGCCCCTTTTCCGCCGGGCGCAGCGCCCTCGCCGGCGGGCACGCGTGCGCCCACCCGGCAGCAGCGGCGCGGTGGTGGAGTGGTGGGGAAACGCAGCCGGCCCGCCTTCGTACCGGGGCGGGACGCGCACCGGGACGGAGGCGGGCGGGGGTGGGTGGTTTGTGGGCCGGGATGCGGCGCCGGTGCCAGCGCGGGCCGGCGGGCGGTGCCGGGCCGGGGGCGGGTACGGGCCGGCTGCCGGGGGGTCTGCCTGTGGGGGGTGGTGGTGTGCCTGTGTCACTCCGCCCCAGCGGTGCGGGGGTTGGGGGGTCAGGCGGCGTGGGCGGGGCGGGTGTGGGGGGCGGGAGGGCGGGTGCGGTAGCGGGGGGTGTGGCCGGGCGGGACGAGGGCGGGCAGCAGCGGCTGCCACAGGGTGTGGACGCGGTGGGCGAGTTCGCTGGGGGTCAGGCCGGTGCCGGCCAGGACGCCGATGCCGCAGACGGTGGTGGTCAGCAGGCTCCGGCCGCCTTCGCCGGCGGCGTCCTCGCGCAGGTCGCCGGCGGTGTCGGCCCGGCCGAGCAGCCGCAGGACCTCGGTGGTCCAGGTGTGGTGGAAGTCGGTGGCGGCAAGGTGGCGGCCGGCGCGTTCGTTGGTGATGCGCAGTCCGGCGCGTACGACGGGGTCCCGGTACAGGGCGTCGGCCAGCCAGTGGGTGAGGTCGATCAGGGTCTGCAGGGGGGCGGCGCCGGCCTGCCACTGCTGCTGGAGGAAGTCGCACAGCAGTTGCCGGCCGCGTTCCTGGACGGCGTCGGCAAGGCCTTCCTTGGAGGCGAAGTGGAAGTACAGCGCGCCTTTGGTCATGCCGGCGGCGCCGGCGATCCGGCCGAGTGTGGCACTGGCGTAGCCGTACCGGTCGAACATCTGGGCGCCCGCGAGGACCAGCCTGCGGCGGGTGCGTTCCGATCTGGCCTGCATCCCGGTTCCCCTCTCTTCCCTGTGCTGCCCGGCCCTCTTTTCCGGCCGGCCCTGTGCCCCCCGGTGACCGCCCCCGGCGCCGGGCGCAGCCGACGGTGGCGCGGTGCGGCTGCGTCCGTGCCTGTCCGGGGTCTCGCGTGCTGTCCGTCCTGTCCGCGTGCACGGCCCGCGCGTACCGCACGCCGGGTGCCGGGCCCGGAGGTCGTACTCGGTGCCGTCCGCGCCGTGTTCGGCGCTCGGACCCTGCCCTACACCGTCCCGGCCGGGCGCGGTGCCGGCCCGGCCGTACTGCGCGCCGCACACCCCATGCCGTGCTCGCCGGGCACAGCGCGGCGCCCCACGCCGTACCCGGCGAGTACAGCGCTGTGCTCCGGCCGCACACTCCATGCCGTGCTCGCCGCACTCCATGCCCTGCTCGCCGGGCACAGCGCCGCACTACGCGCTGCGCCCGGCGAGTACAGCGCTGTGCTCCGCGCTGAGCTTGCCGTACTTGGTGCCGGCTGGTGCCGGCC
>NZ_JBSGZJ010000731.1:0-1838 GCF_053610925.1 Streptomyces sp. NPDC054847
GCCCTGGCCTATGTGGCCGGGGCAGGGGGGCGCTCTCGTGCGTTCGGGTCAGGCATCGGGCCGCTTGTTGTACGCGGCGAGTGTCGCCTTGTTCGTCGACCCGTCTTGGAACACGAGCTCCCACGGACCGGTGTTCACGTCGAACTCCTTGCCGAAGCCCACCCACTTCCCGGTCATCCGCCGGCCGGTCGGCTCGACCAGCAACTGGATCGCGCCGTGATACCGCGCTCCTCGGTAATAGCCCTCGGTCGCGGTCTGCTCCGTCCAGGTTCCGGTGGCGACGTGCCCGTCGATTTCCAGATCCATCGTCAGAGGACTGTCGGACGAGCCGGGCAGGCTCCGCGCGGACAGCCGGTTGCCGTGCTGCAGCAGCACGACGTAGTGCTGCGCAATGAATGAGGAGTCGCGGCCGCTGGAAAAGTACTCGTACCGGGACAGCCACACCCCGGAGTAGTTCCGGTGACCAGGCTGCGGCTCGGGCTGCAGCGGCGCGGCAGCCGGCGCGATGCCGTTTACGGACGCTTCGACGTCATGTCCGCCGTGCCCGTCGTCGGCCACGCGGGCCATGGGCACGGTGCCGGCGAACCCGAGGGATTCGATGGGCAGCCCGGTGACGGATTCCAGTGCTCGGGCGTAGACGGGTCGGGGTGCGGTCGTGGCGCCGGACTCCCAGCGCTGCACGAGCCGCTTGTTCGCTTCGTTGGGCTGGCCCGCGCGGGCGCCGGCATCTCGCACGGCGCGGGCGAAGTCGTCTTGGGACATGAGGAGGCCGAGGCGGACGGCCCGCAGAGCACTGTTCGGTGTGGCCATGTGAGCACGGTAGCCCAATCCGCCTTGAATGACACCGAAATGACGCCCCGTATGTCGCCGGTATGACGTCTGAGCTGACGCCGCGCAACTCTCCGTGCCCGCGCCATGGTGAATCCGTGACTACGACAGACGGCGGCAACGAACACCCCGGCCTGACCATCAGCGTCTACCGGGTGGACCCGAGCACCCTTGACCGGACGGAGGCTGTGGAGCGCCTGCTCCCCGCCGCAGAGGAACCGGCGATGTCCCACGCTTACCCGCCCTGCGAATGCCCACGCTGCACTGGAACAAGCCCGCGGTGAGCCCCATGTGGGACAGCGAGCCCGAATCCTGCGTCGGCACTTGTGCGGCGTGCGGCGTGGCTACGGACAGCGGATGCGCCCACTGGATACCGCATGTCTGGCCCCGACGTGCGCGTCGTCATACACGCCGACTGCCGGCCAGCTGTCACTGCACCCCACCGACTCCCGCCCGCGCCGGTGAACCCCGTCACCCTGCGCGGACGGGCCAGCCCCGACCCGGGGCACCGTCCACACAGGAGGAAAGATGACCATCGCGTTAAACCGTCCCGTGGGCACCACCGACGCGGCCACGCTCGTCCCGGCCGGGACGATGCAGCGACTGGCCGCCCGCATCGTCAGGGACCACGCCGACATCGACCACGCCACCGCGCGGCGCATCGTCGGCCAGGCCGCCGCGTTTCTCGCCGCGAGCGGCCAGTGCCCCAGCAGCGAACTCGCGCCGAGCGAGCTCGTCGACATCGGCTGGCACACGTTCATCCTGCACACCGTCGACTACGCCCTCTTCTGCGAGCAGGTCGTCGGCCGGTTCATCCACCACGTCCCTACCGAAGACGGCGACCAGGCCCCCGGCGACGGCGGGGCAGCACGCGTGCGCACCCTGACCGCTATCACCGATGCGGGCTACGAAATCGACCACGATCTGTGGCCCGAAGCCGCCAAGATGGGGACGTGCTCCCAGTGCCACGCCGGGTGCACCGACAGCCCGAACGGCGGCAAGAAGTAGCG
>NZ_JBSGZJ010000732.1:0-1824 GCF_053610925.1 Streptomyces sp. NPDC054847
GCTGCCCGGCCGCTGCGGCGAGCCGCGGCCGGCCCCCGGCCGTTGCCGCAGGGCGCGACGGGCACCGTCCACCGGGCGGGCGGGCCACCGGGTGGACGGGCCGCCGCTACTGGGCGCCGGGGCGCACCAGTCCGCTCTCGTACGCGTAGACCGCCGCCTGGACGCGGTCACGCAGACCCAGCTTCGTCAGCACATGGCCGACGTGCGTCTTGACGGTCGTCTCGCTGACGAAGAGGTCCGCCGCGATCTCCGCGTTGGACAGCCCGCGGGCCACCAGCTTCAGCACCTCCACCTCACGGTCGGTCAGCGTGTGGAGAGTGTCCGGAACCGGCTCCTCGCCGGACGGCAGATGGTCCGCGTACTTGTCGAGCAGCCTGCGGGTGATGCTCGGCGCGAGCATCGCCTCTCCCGCGGCGACCACCCGGATCGCCTGCACCAGTTCGTTGGCCGGGGCGTCCTTCAGCAGGAAGCCGCTCGCACCGGCGCGCAGCGCCTCCACCACGTACTCGTCCAGGTCGAAGGTGGTCAGCACCAGGACCTTCGCCGGACCGTCCCGGCCGGGACCGGTGATCTGACGCGTCGCCTCCACGCCGTCCATCCGGGGCATCCGGATGTCCATCAGCACGACGTCGGGCTGGAGCGCCCGCACCTGGTCGAGGGCCTGGAGGCCGTCCCCGGCCTCACCGACCACCGCGATGTCCTGCTCGGCCTCGAGGATCATCCGGAAACCGGTGCGCAACAGCGGTTGGTCGTCGACCAGTAGGACGCGGATAGCCACGGGTACTCCTTCTTTAGACCGGGCCCATTCTGCCCTGGCCATCCTCGGCCGACGCGCGCGGGGAAACGCTCAGCGGATAAACCGGGGGAGTGCCGCCGAATTCCGGACACACCGAACGGTGGTCGCACCAGCCGCACAGCTTCGTCGGCCGCGGCCGCCAGTCACCCGTCTCCGTGGCCAGCCGGATCGCCTCCCAGAGCGCCAGCAGTTTGCGCTCCGTCCGCTCGAGGTCGGCCATGACCGGGTCGTACGTCAACACGTCGCCGCTGCCCAGGTACACCAGCTGGAGCCGGCGCGGCACGACCTGCTTCAGCCGCCAGATCACCAGCGCGTAGAACTTCATCTGGAACAGCGCGCCTTCGCTGTACTCCGGACGCGGGGCCTTGCCCGTCTTGTAGTCGACGATCCGCACGTCGCCGGTCGGCGCGATGTCCACCCGGTCGATCACGCCGCGCAGCCGCAGCCCCGACTCCAGCTCCGTCTCCACGAACATCTCCCGCTCGCGGGGCTCGAGCCGCGTCGGGTCCTCCAGCGTGAACCACCGCTCCACCAGCTGCTCCGCCTCACCGAGCCAGCGCGACAGCCGCTCGCCGCCCGGGTCCTCCGCGAACAGCTCGCCCAGCTCCGGACGCGTCTCGAGGAGCCGGCTCCACTGGCCGGGAACCATCGCCTTGGCGCGCGGCGCCGTCCGCTCGGCCGCCGGATCGTCGAAGAGCCGCTCCAGCACCGCGTGCACCAGCGTTCCCCGGGTAGCCGCTTCGCTGGGCTTCTCCGGCAGCCTGTCGATCACCCGGAACCGGTAGAGCAGGGGGCACTGCATGAAGTCGCTCGCACGCGAGGGTGACAGCGACGTGGGCGGCGCGCTCCGCGCCGGCTCCTCGACGGCCGGACCGCCGGCCGGCGAGCTTCGCGCCGGCTGCCCCGGGCCCTCGTCGTCGCCGGCGGCGGGTGCCGTGGCCGCGGCGGGCTCCCCGGCCGCGCCGGGCGCCGCGGTGGCCGGGCCGTCCACGGGGGCGGCAGGCGCCGGCTCGTCGACGACTTCCGGC
>NZ_JBSGZJ010000733.1:0-1816 GCF_053610925.1 Streptomyces sp. NPDC054847
CTACCGTGCCGCCCTGCTCTGGTACGAACGGCTGCTCGGCACTCCTCCCACGTTCGTCGCGAGCGACACGGAGGCCGTGTGGGAACTGGCGGAACACCGGTCGCTGTTCATCGAACAGCGACCCGAGCACGCCGGCCACGCCCTGCACACCGTCTTCGTGGACGACCTCGACGCCTTCGTCTCCCAGGCATCGGGCCGGGGACTGGAGCCCAGCGAACGGCAGACCTACGCCAATGGCGTGCGCAAGGCCCTGTACCGCGATCCCGACGGAAACGAGCTCGGCTTCGGCGGCGCCCCGCTCTGACCCGCCCCCCGGGCGGGCGGGCGGCGGTTCCACCGCTGGGAGCAGCATCCCGACCATCGTGTCTCCACTGGGCAACGGTGCGACGAACTGCCGGCAGGAGGTCAGCCTTCGTGGCAGTCCTCACCCAGGCGACGGTCGAGGTCACTCGTCCACTGCTGGGCCCACGTCCTGAGCCGAGCGATCTCATCCTCGGTGAGTCCGTAGGCAGCGAATTCCTCGTCGTCGTACCAGTCGGCGCCGGCGAGACGGTCGCGCAGGTCCTGGAGGCGGAACTCGTCGCGACCGTGCCGCTCGCCCAGCCGCTCGAGGTCGGTGGTGGTGCGGTGGGTGGCCGCAGCTGCGTGGACGTCTACGAGATCCCGCACCGCGCCGCGGTCGGCCAGGGCCCGGACCTTGGTTCCGATGACGTCGTCGAGCGCAAGCACGGGGCCGTACTCGGTGGTGTACGGCGGCGCCCAGAGGTTTTCCTTGAGGATGTCCACCTCGCAGTCCTCACCGCTTCGGGGATCTGTCACCAGCAGGCGTGCGGAGAGCGGGTCCACGCTGATCATGCTGACGTGCCAGCCCCTGCGGCTCAGGCCGTGTCGCAGGTCGTCGGCAATTCCGGTCATCGGCGCCGGGCTCTCGGTGGCCACGTCGAGGTCTTGGCTGAGCCGGTCGACCAGTCCGTGCGCCTGGACGGCGTAGCCACCGGTGATGACCAGTGGGTATGGAGCGCCGATCGCGAGAACGTCTGCCAGGAGCCGGCGGTGCAGTCCGGTGAGGTTCACGCGGCGGTGGAGGTCCGGTGGGCGAGCTCGGGAAACGAGTCTTCCCACACATCGCGGATGTGCCTGCTGACCAGGGTGCGCAGCACGGGCCACTGATCGAGCAGCAGGTTCCGGTCGAGCAGGGTGGTGAGATCGCCGTGCTGCCCCTCGGCCAGGACGGTGCGGTAGAGGCTCATACGCTGCCGCGGCCGGTCCAGGTCATATGTGCGAAGCCCGGACCAGGCGACATGCAGCGGGAGCTCGACCCGTCCCGTCACCGGCCCGGCGAGGTCTTCCAGACGCGTCGGCAGCCGACTCGCATACCGCATACGCAGCACTTCGGCGGCGGATGGCGAGGAACTCGGAGCGGGCTGCGGCACCATGCCCTGCATTATTCCTCGTCGGGATCGCCTCCGGCAGCAGAGGGCCCCACGGTGCGGTTGCACATGGCCCCACGCGTTGCAGACGGGCGGATCACGGGCGGCGCGCCGGATTCGTCGCGCCGCGGCCGCCGCGACGGCGCACCCGTGCACCCCTCCTGTCTCACGGCTCAGGCGATCCTCCAGCGCGCGAAACCACCATCGAGGCCGACAGGTTTTCGCCGGTGCAAGGAGCGGAAGGGGGCGCGGCCCATGGGCGGCGGCACACTCGTCGAGGAAATCGGGGCGCATGCGCGCCGTGCGCCGCAGGAGACGGCGCTCGTGTGGCACGGCGAAGAAATCACCTACGGCGCCCTGTGGCGGCGCGCCGAGCGGGCCAGGGC
>NZ_JBSGZJ010000734.1:0-1815 GCF_053610925.1 Streptomyces sp. NPDC054847
GCCTCAAGACCCTGGACGCGGTGGCGCCCACCACCGGCCCGACCGCGACCATCCGGCCCGACCTGGACGCCTTCCGCGCCGCCGAGATAGAGCACGAACAGCGCCGCCGTGCCCGCCGCCGCGCCGCCTCCCGTGCGCTGCCGCGCATACAGCGCGATGAAGGTGCTCAGACCGACGAAGACGACCGACCGGCAGATCACCGCCAGCGACAGCTTCACGAACGACACCCGGTCGTCGGCCCCCCTCGCCGCCACCGGGCCGCAACGCACACTCCCGTCCTTCTCCAGCGCCTTCAGCACCGGCAGGCACAGCACGCTGCCGACGAGAGCCGGCACCACGAGCAGCGGCGACAGCCGCAGCCCTGCACCGGCGACGACCGCGGTGACCATGAGGGGCGCGAGCGCGAAGCCGAGGTTCCCGCCGAGGGAGAACCAGCCCATCCCCTTGTGACTGCCCCGGCAGGCGAGCCGCGCGACCCGAGCAGCCTCCGGATGATAGGCGGCCACCCCCAGCCCCGACACCGCCACGAACACCAGCGTCCACCCGTAGGAGCCGCTCACACCGCTCCCCGCGATGCCCACCCCGCCCACCAGCGTGCTCACCGGCAGCAGCCACGGCATCGCCCACCGGTCGGTCAGCACCCCGAACATCGGCTGGGTCACCGACGACAGCACCGACGCGGCAAGCACGATGCCGGACACCGCCGCGTAACTGTAGGCACGCTCGGCCACGAAGAACGGCACGAGCGACGCCACCGCGCCCTGGTACACGTCCACGCACGCATGCCCGACCGACAGCAGGACCACCGGCCTGTTCTTCCACCTGTTCTTCCGCACGCGACCATCGTCGACGGCACCCCGGCTGTCGTACTTCCGATAAACTGCCGACCGATGCCGCGAATCCGCCACCAGCCGGTCGCTCCGACCCGGACCCAGAGCCTGGCCACCGGGACACAGATCGACGCCCACCAGCACGACGACCACCAGATCGTCTACGCAGGGCGAGGAGCGCTGACCGTCACGACCGGCGCCGGCACCTGGGTGGCACCCGCCACCCGCGCCATCTGGATCCCGGCCGGCACCGTCCACGCCCACCAGGCCCACGGCGACCTGGAACTGCACCTCGTTGGCCTGCCCGCCACCGACAACCCCCTCGGCCTCGACCGGCCGACCGTGCTCGCGGTCGCCCCCCTGCTCCGCGAACTCATCCTCGCCCACACCCGCCCCCCACTCGACGACAGCCCCGAACGCGCCCGCCTGCGCGCCGTACTCCTGGACCGACTACGGGCCTCGCCCCAGCAACCGCTCCACCTGCCCACACCCACCTCCCCCCTGCTCAGGGACGTGTGCGACCTGCTGCGCGCCGACCCCGCCGACAACCGCACCCTGGCCGCACTGGGCAGGACCGTCGGCGCGAGCGACCGCACCCTGTCCCGGCTGTTCAAGTCCGACCTCGCCATGACCTTCCCGCAGTGGCGCACCCAACTGCGCCTGCACCACGCACTGGTCCTGCTCGCGCACAACACCCCCGTGACCACCGTGGCGCACCGGTGCGGCTGGTCGTCCGCCAGCGCGTTCATCGACGTCTTCCGCCGGACCTTCGGCCACACCCCCGGCGCACACCACCGCCACGGACCCGGCTGACCCGGGCCCGGAACACGGAGCAGACCGGCGACGTCCGCAAGAAGCCGGAAGAAAATCGAGGGACCGTGTCGATACGGCCCTGCCCCGTTCGTCGTCATCATGTGCGGCACCCGCCGCACGAGAAGACGACAGCCCCTGAGGGAGTCCGACCATGAAGTACATGATGCTGATC
>NZ_JBSGZJ010000735.1:0-1814 GCF_053610925.1 Streptomyces sp. NPDC054847
GCCTGGCACCTCGCCCCAGCCACCACATAACGAAGAGGGGCCATCCGGCCTCCGGCCGGACAGCCCCTCAACAAGATCTTCATCAGTCTTCTAGGTCCCGTGTGAACTTGGTGCGTTCCGGCTCGGTCATGCGCCTGAGAGGGCCGCCGAGTTTGAGATAGCGCCTGCCGGGCGTGACGTAGCGGTGGATCAAAGCGAGCAGCTCGGGGTCCTCGTTGGCGTGACGCATAGCCGCATCCTGGTACGGGGCGAAGCTGTTCGACCATTGTTTTCTCAGGGGCACTGCTCAGCGGGGGACGAAGGTGACGTGGAACATGCGGGGCCAGAGTTTGCCGGTGATCAGAAAACCGTCGGTTCCCGGTACGGCGGCGATGCCGTTCAGTTGTTCGGCTCCGCGGCGTTCGGATGCGGTCAGGAGTCCGGCTGCGTCGATGTGCGCGGTCACGTCACCGGTGCGCGGGTCGATGCGCAGGATCGTGTCCGTCGTGTACACGTTGGCGTACACGAAGCCGTCGGGCGCGCACTCCAGTTCGTTGAGCCCTTTCACGGGCCTGCCGTCCCGGCGGACGTTGACGCCGCCCGTCTCCGTGAAGGAGTCGGGGTCGCGGAAGGTGAGCCGGTCGGTGCCGTCGCTCATCACCAGCCGTCCCCGCCCGGCGGTGTGTTCGTGGCACAGGCCCCAGCCTTCGCCCCGGTAGCCGAGTCGGCGACGTTCCGCGAGGGTGGTCGGGTCTCGCTCGATGGCAATGCCGTTACGCCACGTGAGGTGCCACAGCTTGTCCCCGGACAGCGTGATGCCCTCGCCGAACAACGGCGCGGGAAGTTCGACGTACCGGGTCGGCGGCTTGCCCGGCGGTCCGGCCCGCAGGGAGGACCGGCCGACCAGCCCCGTGCTCTCGTAGAGCGTGGCACCGCGGAACTCCAGACCTTGGGTGAAGGCTCGGGGATCGTGGGCAAGGGTGTCTCGCACCACCGCCCGCAGTAACCGGACCCGAGGGGCGGCGGCCACATCGCCGAGCGCGGTCGCCGTCGCCCGTCCACGGGCAGGCATGCGGCCGTGGTCGGCAGGGGCGGAGGTCGCACGCGAGGCACCGTCGGGTCGGACGGCTCCCCCCGGTTCGGCCGGGCCGAGGAGCAGCGCCCCCACGACTGCCGCCACCAGCACCCTTGTGCGGTTGCCACAGCCGGCCCACCCTCGGCACGCGACGGCACGCCCCGTGGTTGTATCAGTGGCCCCGGATGCCTGCGACGGCCCCGGTGGCCTCCACCGCGCCGCCCTCACTGCTGCGCCGGTTTCGGCTGCTGTCCCTGCCCCACGAGAGGCTCCCTTCCAGGTCCGTCGCTCAAGAGGCGGACCCCATGGCGCTCGGGCACCGGTCGTGGGCCGGGGTGATGCCCGTGGCGAACGGCAGCGCGAGGCCCAGTCCCATGACGGCGAGGAAGGAGCTTGTACGCCGCTTCGGCCCTTGAGTACGCATGTTGTTCTCCTGTGCTGTGGAAATCTGCGGTTTGCTGCCGGCACCGTGCATGCGACGGCAGCGCGGATCTGTCCGGGAATGCCGAACGGACAACGTCTGGAGGTGTGGCCGGATACGCGGCGGACGCCTGCCTCACCTGATCGCCTCAGCGGTGGCCCCGTCCAGGTCACGCATACGGCGCACCCGGGCCCGGCGTGCTCGGCAGGCACCCCCGTCCGGCGCTGTGCGATTGCGGCGGAAGGTCGCGGGACAGGGCGGGCGGCAGGGTCTCGCCGCCTTCCGCCCGTCGGCTGGAAATGCCCGCGTGCATGGAGCACGCGGGTTGCTAGAGAATTT
>NZ_JBSGZJ010000736.1:0-1808 GCF_053610925.1 Streptomyces sp. NPDC054847
CTTCAGAAGGACTCGGGGCGAAGGGCGGTTTGCGCCTGTTGCGGTGGGGAGGGCAGGGACGCCCGGGACCGGCCGGGCCGGGGCGGTGCCGTCATCAGTGGTGGCGGTTCGTCGACCGCCTGCGCACGACGAGCACGGTCGCTGTGGCGGCTGCCGCGACAAGAGCGCCGCCCGCCGCGATTTCCGCGGCGTTCATGCCGTCGAAGCTGCCGCCCACGCCGCCGCGCACACCCTGGGGCGGTGCGGTGGTGGCGGTCCTGGTGGAGCTGGCAGTGGGGCTCGAGGTCCCGCCGGCGATGGTGAGGTCGAGGGTGCCGATCCGGCCGATGCAGTTGAACTGCACCGAATACACGGCACCCGGCCTGGCGTCCCAGTCGACGATGGCCGTCGCTGCGCCGTTGCGGGGAATGGTGACGGTGTCGAAGACACCGGAGGTGACGGTGGTGGTGCTGGGGCAGCCACCCGCGGTCAGGGTGACACGACCGCCCGCCGCAACGGTCGAGGGCGTGACGTTGAAGTCGTACGGCGTGTTGTTGACGGCCGCGGCTGTGGGGGCCGTCAGGGCGAGTGCGGCCGCTCCGAGCAGAGCGGCGGATGCGGCACGTATCGCGCGCATGTTGGTCCTCCGGTCCCGAGGAGCAGTCGCGGAACGATTTCCGCGTGGGTCGGGAAATGCACCTCGATCACCGAAACGCTAAGAGCGGTGTTTGTCCCCCGCGATCGCTGTAGGGCAAACGGGTCATTTTTGTCTCCAGCGGATGCGGTTCTCCGGTGATGTGCTGGGGCTCAGTCACCGCCGGCGCGTTCCCGGCGCGGCAGCAGATTCGGCGGGATGCCCGTCGCTGCCGGGGACCGACGGTGGCGAGACCCTCCTTGACGAGTGGGGCGACCGTCCGGCTCGCCGCCGAGTGCGTCAAGCCTGCGATCGCCGTGCACGGGGGTCGGGCTCCGTGTAATCCCCGTATGCGCCGGTACTTCGACCCGGAGGCCTACCGGAGAGCGAGGACCGGGCGGTGCGGGAGAAGGTGGCAGTCGACCGGTGCCGCTCGAGCCGAACGGCGGATCCGGCCCGTACGGTGGCCGGCCCTCGGACGCGCGGATCGCCGCGCATTACTTCGCGCACGGCGCATGGCTCGAGGAAGGAGTGCTGCTGCGTGAGGCCGGCCGACTGAATGGAATTCCCGGTGCGCTCTTCCACGGCCGTCCGGATCCCAGCACGCCGCTCGAGACACCTTGGGAACTCAGTCGCATCTGGACCGAGGCC
Source organism: Streptomyces sp. NPDC054847 (assembly GCF_053610925.1). Lineage (NCBI taxonomy): Bacteria > Bacillati > Actinomycetota > Actinomycetes > Kitasatosporales > Streptomycetaceae > Streptomyces > Streptomyces sp. NPDC054847. The sequence continues at coordinate 1,265 of NZ_JBSGZJ010000736.1, forward strand.
GAACTCGTGGTGGTGGACGACTCGGGCCACAAGGGGAGTGCCACGATGCGGGACCGGGTGATCGGCGCTCTGGAGCGATTCAAGTACACCGAGTGACTGATGTGCCGCAGCGGGCAGTTGAGATCCGGCCAATTCCACGGCGGCTCCACATGGGGTGAATTCACCTGTTGGAAGCGGGATTTCAACCATTCGCGGTTGCGACTCACAAGATTTTTTCGAAGACGTTGAACGGACGCCGCCCTCCCGTCCGTACCTAGGGCCATGAACGGCGCTCCGGGCGCCGGAACCGGATGGATGAACACGGGAGTGGACATGAACACCTGGCGGAACGCCTCGCTCGCGGTGACTGCGGCGGCCGTACTCGCGCTGACGACGGCGTGCGGTCAGGAGACGGGCACCGAGACGCCCAACGGTCAGGCGGTCGGCGCGGCCAACCCCGCGCAGCCCGGGAACGGTTACGGCTCCGACGCCGGGTACGGCTCCGACGCCGGCGGCGAGGCGGCGGCCGCCTCGCCGGCGGGGCAGCTCGCGGTCTGGGAGAGCA
>NZ_JBSGZJ010000737.1:0-1804 GCF_053610925.1 Streptomyces sp. NPDC054847
ACCCGCACCCACCCCCCGCCGCGCCCCCCGAAAGGCACCCCCATGCACCTCGTCATCCGCGACGCCCGCGTCATCGACGGCACCGGCGGTGCCTCCTTCCGCGCCGACGTCGGCATCCGCGACGGCCGTATCGCCGAGATACGCAAGGAGGGCACCGGCCCCCGCCCCACCGCCCCCCGCGTCCTCGACGCGGACGGTCTCGCCCTCGCCCCCGGCTTCATCGACATGCACGCGCACTCCGATCTGGCGCTGCTGCGCGACCCCGACCACTCCGCGAAGGCCGCCCAGGGCGTCACCCTCGAGGTGCTCGGGCAGGACGGACTGTCGTACGCGCCCGTCGACGACGACACCCTCGCCGCGGTGCGCAAGGCCATCACCGGCTGGAACGGCGACGGCTCCGACATCGACTTCGACTGGCGGTCGGTCGGCGAGTACCTGGACCGTCTCGACCGGAACTTCGGCGGCCAGGGCATCGCGGTGAACGCCGCGTACCTGATCCCGCAGGGCACCGTGCGCATGTACGCGATGGGCTGGGAGGACCGCCCCGCCACCGACGCCGAGCTCACCCGCATGAAGCAGTTGGTGGCCGAGGGCATGGCGCAGGGCGCGGTCGGCATGTCGTCCGGTCTGACGTACACGCCGGGGATGTACGCGAACGACTCGGAGCTGGCGGAGCTGTGCCGGGTCGTGGCCCAGTACGACGGCTACTACTGCCCTCATCACCGCTCCTACGGCGCCGGTGCGCTCCAGGCGTACGAGGAGATGGTGAACCTGACCCGCGAGGCGGGATGTGCCCTGCATCTCGCGCACGCCACGATGAACTTCGGTGTGAACAAGGGCAAGGCGCCCGATCTGCTCGCGCTGCTGGACGACGCGCTGGACGGCGGCGCGGACATCTCCCTGGACACCTATCCGTACACCCCCGGCTGCACCACGCTCGTGGCGATGCTGCCGAGCTGGGCGGGCGAGGGCGGCCCCGACGCCGTGCTGGCGCGGCTGCGGGACGACGCCACGGCCGAAAGGATCCGGCACCACCTGGAGGTCGTCGGGTCCGACGGCTGCCACGGCGTACCGATCGAGTGGGACACCATCGAGATCTCCGGAGTGAGCGACCCGGCTGTCGCGGGCCACGTCGGCCGGACGATCCAGCAGTCTGCCGACGAGCGCGGCGAGGCACCTTGGACGACCGCCCGGCGGCTGCTGATCGAGGACCGGCTCGGCTCGACGATCCTCCAGCACGTCGGCCACGAGGAGAACGTGCGCCAGATCATGCGCCACCGGGTCCACACCGGAGGCAGCGACGGCATCCTCCAGGGTGACAAACCGCATCCTCGGGCCTACGGCACGTTCCCGCAGTACCTCGGCCGGTACGCGCGCGAGCTGGGCATCCTGTCGCTGGAGGAGACCGTCGCGCATCTGACGTCCCGCCCGGCCGCCCGGCTGCGGCTGCCCGACCGGGGTCTGGTCCGCGAGGGGTACCGCGCCGACCTGGTGATGTTCGACCCGGGCACGGTGGCGGCGGGTTCGACCTTCGAGGAGCCGCGCACGCTGCCCGTCGGCATCCCGCACGTACTGATCGACGGCCGGTTCGTCGTCGAGGACGGCGTCCGCACGGACGTGCTCGCCGGCCGCGCCGTACGCCGCACGCCCCGACTCGCGGGCTAGGGTCTCTCGTTTGGATCACGCCGGGCTCGCGGGGTCTGGCACGCACGCTCGCCGCGTTGTCGTCGGTCGGCATGGCTCCGCCATGCCTCCCTCCTCCGCCTTGCGATCGCACGCACCAGACCCCGCTCCCTGATCCGGC
>NZ_JBSGZJ010000738.1:0-1803 GCF_053610925.1 Streptomyces sp. NPDC054847
CCTCTGGTGTCCCGCCCGCGTCGCGTTTCTGCCCATGCCCGTGGCCATACTGGGCAGAAGCGCCGGTCAAGGGGCGGTACGAGAGGGAGCGAGGAACACGAGTGGTGGCGGAACCCGAGGGTCCGGAAGACCGGAAGCCTCAGTCCGACGAGGCGCACAGCGCTTTCGTCCCGCCGGCGGGGGTGGAACAGCCCGAGGCGCCGGAAGAGGACCACCCCAGTTCCGAGTTCGCCGTCCCCGAAGGTCTGGCCCCCGAGCCGCCCGCGGAGCCGGAGGGCTCCGCATTCGCTCCGCCGCGCACCTACAGCGCCAGGACCTCGCCGCCCGCCTTCACCCCGGCGCACGGCATCCCGATGGTGCGGCTCACCAAGGACGCGCCCTGGCAGGACCGTATGCGGGCGATGCTGCGGATGCCGGTGGGCGAGCGGCCGGTGCCGGAGACACCGCACCGGCACGACGAGGCGGGTCCGGCCGTGCCCCGGGTGCTCGACCTGACCCTGCGTATCGGCGAGTTGCTGCTCGCCGGCGGCGAGGGCGCCGAGGACGTCGAGGCGGCCATGTTCGCCATCTCCCGCTCGTACGGGCTGGACCGCTGCGAGCCGACGGTCACGTTCACCCTGCTGTCGATCACCTATCAGCCGTCCCTGGTCGACGACCCGGTGACCGCGAACCGGACCGTCCGGCGGCGCGGCACCGACTACACCCGGCTCGCGGCCGTCTACCGGCTGGTCCACGACATCAGCGCCGAGGAGTCGGACGTCACGCTCGAGGAGGCGTACCGGCGTCTCGCCGAGATCCGCCGGAACCGGCACCCCTACCCCGGCTGGGCGCTGACGCTGGCCGGCGGGCTGCTGGCGGGCTCCGCCTCCGTGCTCGTCGGCGGTGACCCGGTGGTGTTCCTCGCCGCCGCGGTCAGCGCGATGCTCGGCGACCGGCTGGCCTGGCTGTGCGCCGGGCGCGGACTGCCGGAGTTCTACCAGTTCGTCGCCGCGGCGATGCCCCCGGCGGCGATGGGCGTGGCGCTGAGCCTGTCACCGCTGGAACTGCGGGCGTCCGCGGTCATCACCGGTGGACTCTTCGCCCTGATCCCCGGACGAGCGCTCGTGGCCGGCGTGCAGGACGGTCTGACCGGCTTCTACATCACGGCGGCCGCGCGTCTGCTCGAGGTCGGCTATCTGGTGGTCGGCATCGTCGTCGGCGTGCTCGGGGTGCTCTATCTCGGTGTCGCGCTGGATGCCGGACTCAGTCCGGAGACCGCGATCCACAGCGTGCCGCGGCCGGTCATCCAGACCCTCGCGGCGATGGGCCTGTCGCTGTGCTTCGCGGTGATGCTCCAGCAGGAGCGCCGGACCGTGGCCCTGGTGACCTTCAGCGGCGGCGTGGCCTGGGTGGTGTACGGCGCGGTCGCGGATGTCGCCGGGGGCTCGCCGGTGGCCGCGACCGCCCTCGCCGCGGGGCTCGTGGGCCTGTTCGGCCAGATGCTCTCGCGGTTCCGGTTCGAGTCGGCCCTGCCGTACGTGACGGCCGCGATCGGCCCGCTGCTGCCCGGTAGCGCCACGTACTTCGGGCTGCTGGAGGTCGCCCGCGGCAATCTCAACACCGGTCTCGCCTCGCTGAGCAAGGCGGCCGCCCTGGCGCTGGCCATCGCGATCGGGGTGAACCTCGGTGGCGAGATTTCCCGGCTGTTCCTGCGGGCGCCGGGTGTCACCGGCGCCCTGCCGGGCGAGGAGACGCCTGGCGGACGCCGCGCGGCCAAGCGGACGCGCGGCTTCTAGCCGCGGTCTCCGCGTCGGCGGTCGGCGT
>NZ_JBSGZJ010000739.1:0-1786 GCF_053610925.1 Streptomyces sp. NPDC054847
GGGTGACACCCCAGGCGCCTCGGCGCAGGCGTCACGCGGGCGGGCTCGGCCGCCATTCCGCTTCGAGGATGCTGAACATCTCGGAGTCCCGCCAGCCGTCCCGGATCAACGCGGTGTGCCGATGCCGCCCCTCGTACGTCATGCCGAGCCTGCCCAGCAACCGGGACGACGCGAGATTGGGGGGTCACAGGTCGCGTAGACCCGGTGTAGTCCCAATTCCCCGAACGCGCGCGACAGAAGCTCTTGTCCGATCGCCGTGCCCACGCCACGCCCCCAGGCCCTCGGGTGCACGATGTAGGCGATTTCGCCCTGACGATGGCGACGGCTACGAATGCGCAGCTCACCCATGCCGACGAGTTCGTCCTCGAAGCGAGCAATGTAGACGAATCTCTGCTGATGGGCCTGTGACCAGGCTTCGACGGCGGTTTGCACGAACGCGCGCGTCTGGTCCTCGGTGTTCGGCCCCCAAGGCTGATAGCGACAAGCCTCCTCGAGGCCGGCCCAGGAGTGCACTACTTGCCAGTCGTCGAGCGCGAGCTTGCGCAAGGTCACCAGGGATTGACTCACAAGCGGATCTTGCCAGATCTCGATCCCAGCCCCACGTGAAGCGGAAGCCGCCGCCCAGCCGTCTTCCCATGGCGACACCGCCCCCGCCGCTGAAACTTCCCACGCCGGAACGGGTGTTGCCCCAGGTCCGCCGAAGCGTCACAGGTCTGGGCCATAGGGACTTCGGACCGCCTCTTTACGCACGGGCGCCACAGTGACTTACTCGTGTGACGTGTCCATGACTTCCTGAAGGGCCCCGGGAAGTCGTGCGCCTGACGCTCGTCCGCCGATCCCCCACCCTGCCAGGAGGCAGTCATGCCTGTGTCACGAGTTGGATTCGCGCGTCGCGGAAGATCGAAGACCGCCACCGTCATCGGCACCCTCGTCTCGGCCGGTGCCTTGCTCTTGACCACCACCGGTACGTCAGCCGCCGCCCCGCCGCCCCCCGACAAGCCCGTCAAGCCCGGCGAGGCCTGGATGGGCTCGGGAACCCGTATCGAGCAGCCGCGCGCCGCCGAGGCGGGCAGCCCCGTCACGCCGATGGACACCAGCGGCGTCCAGGGGATCGACGTCTCCCACTGGCAGGGCGCGATCAACTGGGGCTCGGTCAAGAGCGCCGGGATCGACTTCGCCTACATGAAGGCCACCGAGGGCACCAGCTTCAAGGACTCCCGCTTCGGCGCGAACTACACCGGCTCCTACAACGCCGGCCTGGTCCGCGGGGCGTACCACTTCGCCCGGCCGAACTACTCGAACGGGGCGACCCAGGCGAACTTCTTCGCCTCCAACGGCGGCGCCTGGTCCCGGGACAACAGGACGCTGCCCGGTGTCCTCGACATCGAGCACAACCCGTCGGGCGCCATGTGCTACGGCCTGTCGACGACCCAGATGCGCACCTGGATCAACGACTTCTACAACACGTACAAGGCGCGCACGACACGCGACGTCGTCATCTACACGACCGCGAGCTGGTGGAACACCTGCACCGGCAACTGGACCGGCATGTCCACCAAGGCTCCCCTGTGGGTCGCCCACTGGGGCGTCAGCAGCCCCAACATCCCGAGCGGCTTCCCCACCTGGACCTTCTGGCAGTACACCGCGACCGGTCGGGTCAGCGGCGTCGCGGGAGACGTGGACCGCAACAAGTTCAACGGCTCGATGACGCGGCTGATCGCGCTCGCCAACAACACCGCCTGACCCGAGCCGTCCCCCGGCGCGGCGGAACGCCGCCGGGTGGAGC
>NZ_JBSGZJ010000740.1:0-1755 GCF_053610925.1 Streptomyces sp. NPDC054847
GCCGAACGGGTTCCGGGCCCTCGCCGCATCGCACATCTGTGCACGTCAGGCCTTCTTCGGCTCCTCCAGGCGCGGGAACAGGACCGCGCCCTTCGTCACCGTCGCTCCGGCGGGCAGCTTGCCCCACTCGCCGGCCTCCTGGACCTTCTGGTCCGCGAGGGCGCCCAGCGGGGCCTCGGCGCCGAGGGAGTCCCACAGCTTCTGGGACGTCTCCGGCATGACCGGGTTGAGCAGGACCGCGACCGCGCGCAGGGACTCCGCCGCCGTGTACAGGATCGTCGCGAGACGCGCCCGGCCCTCAGGGGAGTCGTCCTTCGCGACCTTCCACGGCTCCTGCTCCGTGATGTAGCCGTTGACCTGCTTCACGAACTCGAAGACGCTCAGGATGCCGCTCTGGAAGTCCAGCTCCTCGCCGATCTTCCGGTCGGCCTCCGCGACCGCCTTCGCCAGACCGTCCTGGACGGCCTTCTCCGCCTCGCCCGAGGCCGTGGCCGCCGGCAGTGCACCGTCGAAGTACTTGCCGACCATCGCCGCCACGCGGGAGGCGAGGTTGCCGTAGTCGTTGGCGAGCTCGGAGGTGTACCGGGCGGTGAAGTCCTCCCAGGAGAACGAACCGTCCTGGCCGAACGCGATGGCGCGCAGGAAGTACCAGCGGTACGCGTCCACACCGAAGTGGGACGTCAGGTCCTGCGGCTTGATGCCGGTCAGGTTGGACTTCGACATCTTCTCGCCGCCGACCATCAGCCAGCCGTTGGCAGCGACCTTGCCGGGCACCGGCAGGCCCTGCGCCATCAGCATCGCGGGCCAGATGATCGCGTGGAAACGCAGGATGTCCTTGCCCACCAGGTGGACGTTCGCCGGGAAGGTCTCGTCGAACTTCGCCTGGTTCGAGCCGTAGCCGACCGCGGTGGCGTAGTTGAGGAGCGCGTCGATCCACACGTAGATGACGTGCTTCTCGTCCCACGGGACCGGAACGCCCCAGTCGAACGTCGAGCGCGAGATGGACAGGTCCTGAAGGCCCTGCTTGACGAAGTTCACGACCTCGTTGCGGGCCGACTCGGGCTGGATGAAGTCCGGGTTCGCCGCGTAGAAGTCGAGCAGCTTCGGGCCGTACTCGCTGAGCTTGAAGAAGTAGTTCTCCTCCTTGAGGATCTCCACCGGCTTCTTGTGGATCGGGCACAGCTTGGTGCCGTCCTCGGCCTCGATGAGGTCGCCGGGGAGCTTGTACTCCTCACAGCCCACGCAGTACGGGCCTTCGTACCCGCCCTTGTAGATCTCGCCCTTGTCGTACAGGTCCTGCACGAACTCCTGCACACGGTCCGTGTGCCGCTTCTCCGTGGTGCGGATGAAGTCGTCGTGTCTGATGTTCAGGTGCTCCCAGAGGGGCTTCCAGGCCTCCTCGACGAGCTTGTCGCACCACTCCTGGGGCGTGACGCCGTTCGCCTCCGCGGTGCGCATGATCTTCTGACCGTGCTCGTCCGTGCCGGTGAGGTACCACACCTTCTCGCCACGCTGACGGTGCCAGCGTGTGAGCACGTCGCCTGCGACGGTCGTATAGGCGTGGCCCAGGTGAGGAGCGTCGTTGACGTAGTAAATGGGGGTCGAGACGTAATACGCCTTCGCCCCCTGCTTCTCGGATCCAGTGGCCGCCATGGTCGAAATCCTATCGGGCCCGAGAAGATCGACTCACACACGTGCCGAGGGCACGGGTGACCTCCGGCGCCCCCGTACGTCCGGGCGGACGCTGTCCGCGTC
>NZ_JBSGZJ010000741.1:0-1734 GCF_053610925.1 Streptomyces sp. NPDC054847
GGGTCGGCGGGCGGCGGCCGTTCACAGAAGCGGATCTGCCGCTGGTCGACGACCTGGTCCGCGGACTCGCCCTGGGAGTCGACAACGCCCGCCTGTACCAGGAGACCAGGAGCATCGCCGAACGCCTCCAGCGCTCGTTGCTGCCCGTGCTGCCGGACGTCGAGCACCTTGAGCTGGCCGCCCGCTACGCCGCGTCCTCGACCACCGCACAGGTCGGCGGCGACTGGTACGACAGCTTCGTCGTCCCCAACGGGGACACCGCGCTCGTCATCGGTGACGTCAGCGGACACAACCTCGACGCCGCCATCGCCATGAGCCAGTTGCGCAGCATGCTGCGCGGCATCGCCATCGACCGCCAAGAGCCGCCGGACACCGTCCTGCGCCGCCTGGACATGGCGAACCACAGCCTGTACCGGGAGGCCACCGCGACCTGCATCTACGGACTCGTCAAGGGCCCAGCGGCCGGTCCCTGGGAGCTGACCTACTCCTCGGCCGGGCATCTTCCGCCGCTGCTGACCACCGCGGACGGCGACACCCGCTACCTCGAGGAAGGCGCGGGCCTGCTGCTCGGCATGGACCCCGACATGCCGCGCTCCATGGCGAGGCACATGCTGCCGGCCCACTCGACCGTTCTGTTCTACACCGACGGGCTGATCGAGCGCCGCGACGAGTCCCTCGACCGCGCCATGGTCCGGCTCCGCCAGCACACCGCCGCGCTGGCACATGAACCTCTCGACGTGTTCTGCGACGAACTCCTCATCGGGCTGGGCGCCGACAGCGCCGACGACATCGCCCTCCTCGCCGCGCGTCCCGTACCCCCGTCCTGAACGGCCTTGCCCGACCGAGCGGGCCGAGCCGGGACCGCCGCCGCTGGACGCTCCTCCGAGCATCCACCCCTGCGCGTCACCGGCGTCGCGGCCGGTTGCCGCTGGATGCTGATGGAACGGTGCACCGGGAATTCGCCTCTTCGGTGCCGGACCAGTGGTTTACGGAAAGGCAGTGGTGATATGGCCGTCGGCGCATCCGGCGTCACCGTCGCGAGTGAAGTGGACGACCAGGGCGGGCCGGCGGGGGCAGTGGGGCGACCCGAGGGGCGGCGTGGTGGCCCGGCGGCGTGGGCGGGGCTCTGGCCGTTCGTCCTCGCGGCTCTGCCACTCGGACTGCTGGCGGTCGCGTCGTGGTTCGGACGTCATGTGCGGCCCAGCGCCGACGAGTGGTGCTTCCTACCGGTGGTGCGGGACGACGGCATCTCCGGACTGATCGGCAAGTTCTGGTTCACCGACAACGGGCGGCTGGGCAACGGCCTGCTCGTCGGTCTGTACGCCGAGTTCCCGGTCGCGGGTCACCAGTGGTTCGGGCTCGTCAGCGGGCTCGTCATGCTGGTGCTGCTGTGGGCCCTGGTCGTGCGGGTGCTGCGCAGGGCCGGGCAGGAGGTGCCGTGCGGTGTGCCGCTGTTCGTCGCGGCGATGGTCTGCGCCGTCTTCCTCTTCGCCACGCCCAACACGTACAAGACGTTCTACTGGCCCGCCGCGTCCGTGTCGCACACGGTGGCGCCGGTGCTCGCGTGCGCTTCCGTGCTGCCGCTGCTGTGCTCACGCGGCCGTGCGGGCAGGACCGCCGCGGTGGTGTCGGCCGCGTTCGCCGGCCTGTTCATGGGGACGCTGTCGGAGGAGGCGTCGGTCGTCGCGCTGGTGGTGCTCGCGGGCGTGGTGCTCTTCGCGCACCGGATCCTCG
>NZ_JBSGZJ010000742.1:0-1706 GCF_053610925.1 Streptomyces sp. NPDC054847
CCCACGCACCGCGCGCCGTGCGCCTCGACCCGCCGCCGGAGCTCCCGGTCGGCGGTGACGACGACACACAGCCGCCCGGCCGCCGGTGCCACGGTCTCCACGATCAGGTCGTCACCGCTCCCGGCGGCCGGCTCCACCCCGCGCGGCACGGATCCGAGCCCCCGGGCGGCACCCTCGACGACGAGCACGATCTCGACGGGTCCGGGCAGACCGGCGATCCCGGCCGGCGCGTACGCGACGAGCCGGTCGCGCAACCGCTCGGCGGCCCCGCGCCGGTCACGCCACCATCCTCCCCACAGCCTTCGGCGTGGGCGGGGCCCCCAGGGCGGAGCCGACGACGTTGGCGCCGTCGACGACCAGAAGTACGGGGAGCGTGTCCATGACGTAAGGGCCGCAGGTGAGCAGGATCGCGGGCACGGGGGACCCGCGGAGATCCCGGGTCCACGGGCTGAAAGAATGAAGGACTGAACAGCCCGACGCCCCTTCCGACGCACTGGACTTCCGATGGCAACTACGCCTGCGACCCCACTCCGAGACCAAGACCGTGCCGCGGCCGCACGGCTCTCGGGCAACTGGCTGACCCTTGGAACGGAAGGCCTGCTCACGGCCTACGCACCTGCCGACGGTGCGGTACTGCGCTGGACCGAGACACCGTCCGGATGGGGCGCCGTGGAGCGGATCGACGCGCCCGGGCTGCTCCCCGTGCTGAGCGTCGCACAGGGCGCCGACGGATACGTCCATCTGATCGGCCTGCGCCGGACCGACACAGGCACCGACAAGCAGCACGTGGAACTGGTGCATGCCGTGCAGTTCCAGACGGGCCGGCCGCTGCTCGGCTGGCGCTCCCTCGGGCACTCCAACAAGATCGGGCCCTGGACCGGCGACCCGGCGACCGCCGTCGACGGCGAAGGCCGGCTCTGCGTGTTCACGCGCAACGGAGGCACGGGTGTGAGCCTGCGCATCCAGGGGGCCACCGGCGGCTGGGGCAACTGGCAGGACCTCGGCGACACCGGAACGACTCACCTGGCGGCTGCCACCGATTCCGACGGACGCGTGGAGCTCTTCGTCCCGAACGGGAAGGCGATCCGCTGGTTCACCCAGGAGAAGCCGGGCGCGCCGTTCAAGCTGGCTGAGCGGCTGGAGACGAGGGCCGCCGCGCCCGGAGCCTTTTCCGCGATCGCCACGACCTCCGGCACCGTGTCCCTGTTCTTCACGGACGAGGACGGCGTGATCCAGGTATGGGCGCCGAGCCGGGGCATGGCTCCCCGTCCGCTGATGAAGGCCGCGGGCGACGGTCCCCTGGCACTGTCCCGTCTGACGATCGACGGCCACGACTGCACCGTCCTTGCCCAGGAGGCGGACCAGGGGCAGGTCTCCTTCGCCGCCTATCCGGCCGAGGACGAGGAGGCCGGCGGATGGTGGACCCACACGCAGACGGGGGCCGGCCGGACGCCGCTGGCCCTCCAGAAGCGCGACGGGGGCGGGCTGATCGCCATGGCTCTCTCGAGCACGGGCGAGCCGATCATCAGCAGGCAGAAGACCGAGGCGGGCGGGTTCGCGCTGGGGAGCTGGAAGCCCCTGCGGTGAGGCTGCCGCTGTCCGCCTCCCCGCCCCGCGACCGGCTCACGGGCGGGGAGGAGGCGACAGTGAGGGGCCGCTGATCCGCCGGTACCCGGGTCGATGTCGGCAGGACGAGGTACGCAGGA
>NZ_JBSGZJ010000743.1:0-1689 GCF_053610925.1 Streptomyces sp. NPDC054847
ACTACCTGCCCTGGCGGCTGTGACCTGAACGGAAGAACGCCGCCCCGGGCCCCGACCGGCCCGGGGCGGCGTTCCCGCGTCGTCACCGCGCCGCGAGGAGCGCCTCGGACGCGACCGGCCGGAACCCCGCCCGCTGGAACGCGCGCACACTGCGTGCGTTGCCGGGCGATTGCTGGGACCACAGCACGGGCCCGGGCACCAGATGCCGGGCGGCGACGGCGAGTCGGGGACCGATGCCCCTGCCGCGCGCCTCCTCGTCGACCTCGACGGACACCTCCCAGCGGCCCGCCAGCCCCCGGCCCAGGACGAGCACTCCACCGTCCGCCGCCCACACCCGTACCTCGTCGCGCCGCTTGAGGGCGCCGACCACCCGGGGGTGCTCGCGGTCCTGGATCTCGCGCAGTTCGACACCGGGATCCCCGGGCAGCGCCTCCGCGACCGTCACCAGGTCGATGGTGTCCATGGACCGGCCGGTGCGCCGCATCAGGGCGGCCAGGAAAGCAGGGTTCATGGTGGCGGCCAGCCGGTCCGAGGCGGTGGCGGCCAGTTCGGCCCGTATCCACTCCGGGTCCTCGGCCGTGAAGACGACCGAGTGCGCGGTGAAGGCCACCACGCCCTCGTCACGTGCACCGGGCCGGTCCACCACCGTCACACCGCCGTCCGAGGGCGGGAACCGCCCCTGCGCCGCGGCGGCGAGTATCCGCCCCAGTTCGTCGCTCATCGCATCTCTCCCCGTTCGTGGGTACAGGCCTCGCCTCCATGATCGACGACGCGGGCCGATAATCTGACCCCCGTCAGTAATGCACCAAGAAGGGGTGGACCGGTGGCGGACATCGAGTCAGCACGCAAGGCGTTCGACCGTTACGACGCGGACGGCGACGGCTTCATCACTGCGGCCGAGTACAAGACGGCCATGGCTCAGATGGGTGACTGGAACGTCACCGAGTCGGTGGCCGAGGCCGTGATCGCCGCACAGGACACCGACAAGGACAAGCTCCTGTCGTTCGACGAGTTCTGGGCCCACCTGAACAAGGCCTGACCCCGCACGGGACATGGGAAGGCCCCCGGCGCAGCGCTTGGGTTCAAGGGGTCGTCGCAACACCGCCTGGTTTCAGGTGGTGAGTAGATCACGTAGACGCTCGGCTGGGGTATCCCAGCCGAGCGTCTTGCGTGGGCGGCCGTTGAGTTCTTGGGCGACGTGTTCGAGGTCTTCGGGACTGTGCAGGCTCAGGTCGGTGCCTTTGGGGAAGTACTGCCGCAGCAGCCCGTTCGTGTTCTCGTTCGAGCCGCGTTGCCAGGGGGATGCCGGGTCGCAGAAGTAGACGGGCATGTCGGTGGCCATGCTGAACTGCTTGTGACGTGCCATTTCGCTGCCCTGGTCCCAGGTGAGGGAGCCGCGCAGGTGGGCGGGCAGGGTCTGGACCGTGGCGACGAGGCCGTCGCGGACGGTCTCGGCGTCGTGGGCTCCGCCCGGCAGGTGGACCAGCATGGTGTAACGGGTGCTCCGTTCGACCAGGGTGGCGATCGCGGAGCGTCCGCCGGCGCCGATGATCAGGTCGCCTTCCCAGTGGCCGGGCACGGCCCGGTCCTCGATGTCGGCGGGGCGGTCGCTGATCATCACCATCGGGTCGATGAACCGGGGAGTGCGCCGCTGGGGGTCCCGGCGTGGTTTGCGGCGGGTCCGGCCGG
>NZ_JBSGZJ010000744.1:0-1675 GCF_053610925.1 Streptomyces sp. NPDC054847
TCGCTGCCCGGGCGCGCCTCCCGCGGCGCGTGCCCGCTCGGCTCCGAGGCGTCCTGCCCGCGCTGCCCCGCCGGCGAGGCGGGGCTTCCGCGACGCATCAGGACAGCCGGCACCAGCCAGCACAGAGTGAGACCGCCGACGACGGTCACGTCCAGGATCAGAGCGGTCCTGTCGCTCAGCGCGGTGACGTTGCGCAGCACGAGCAGCAGACCGAGGGCCACCATGCACAGCAGGATCGCCAGCCCCGCGATGGTGAACCGCGAGGCCCACTTGACCGCCTCGTACTTCATCCCGCGGCCGGTGACCATACGGTGGATGCTCACCGGCGCCGTGAGCAGGCCGGTGGCGGCCGCCCCGAGGAGCAGGCACACCACGTACATGAGTCTGTCGCCCTCGCCGAGACGCGGGAAGAGCGGAGTGAAGGCGACGGCGAGCAGAAAGACGAACAGCAGTTGGACACCGGCAAGGGCGACCCTCACCTCACGGAGAAGTTCGCCCCACAGCCGGTCCAGTCGTTGTTGAGGTGTCTCCCGGCGCTTGCCGGGACCGGTCCTCGCTATCCCCATGGCCGGCCACCGATCACGGCGGCCCCGCGCGCCGGCGGCCCCGGGCACGGCCGCGCCGCGCCAGCCGCTTGGACCAACGGCAGACGAGCGTGAGCAGCCCGACCAGGGTCAGGGCCCAGGTGGCGGCGAACGCCCAGATCAGGACGGGCTTCGAGGTGGATGCCGCCATCGCGAACAGGACGAACGTCAGGGCCGCCAGCACACCCACGCCGGCGGCGAGCAGGTGCGACCGGAACCGGTGGGTCATCCGCGCGAGCGGCGGTCCGGGACTCATGGTCCGCAGCCGCCGGTCCAGGAACTCGTCGGCCCGCAGATCCTGTTCGATCTCCGCGAGGATCAGCCTTTCCGGTTCGGAGAGTCCGGATCCGTCCATGGCTGGCGCCTCCGTACGCTGTCAGACGGTCGGTTCAGTCCTCGCCCCGGAAGATGTTCGCTTCCGGGTTGCTCTCCCCCTGTCGGTCGGATTCGCGTCCGGGCAGGACCGCGGGCCTGCAGGTGCGTATCCGTTCCTTCTCCGGGATGCGACCGGTGGTTCTTGCGGTGTCGGCCCGGGTGTCCACGGCTGACACCTCCTTGTCCGTTCGGTACCGGCAGGATTCGTGGCGCCGGATTTCTGCTCTCCCGGGTACCCCGTCCGCCTCCGGTCAGTCACCCCCGCCCGACGAGGGGCGGACAGGCTTCGCCGGCCCGTTGCCGGGCACCCGGACCGCATGGCGAACGAATCTCCTGCCCCGCGCACGGCCGGGGCCACGCACCCGCGCACGACCGATTCGCACTGGATCCGCACCACCGAGGCCACCGACCACCCTCCGCTCACCGACGACATCACCGTCGACGTGGCCGTGGTGGGCGGCGGCATCGCCGGGCTCAGCACGGCGTGGGAACTGACGCGGGAAGGCGGACGCTCCGTGGCGGTGCTGGAGGCCGACCGCATCGCGACGGGTGTCACGGGGTTCACCACGGCGAAGGTGACGGCACAGCACGGCCTGATCTACGACCGGCTGCGCCGGACCAGGGGCCCCGAGGGGGCCCGGCTCTACGCCCGCTCCCAGCAGGCGGCCGTGGAACGCGTCGCCGAGGTCTCCTCCGCGCTCGGCATCGCGTGCGAG
>NZ_JBSGZJ010000745.1:0-1660 GCF_053610925.1 Streptomyces sp. NPDC054847
GGCCACCGCCCCTCAGCGGTCGAACATCGGATGAACCGTCAGCCGGCCCGTCCGTCGTCGGTCTTGCCGACTCCGGGCTCGGCGACGGGCTCCTCGGCGCCACCGGGTGCGGCCAGCACCGCTCCGGTGCTCTTCTTGGCCCGCCGCAGCCTCTTCTCCAGCCAGGAGGCGAAGGTGGTGAGGATGAGGTTGAGGACGATGTAGATCAACGCGACGACGACGAAGCTCGGGATGACATTCGCGTAGAACGCGGAGAGAGTCGAACGCGCGTTGAGCAGTTCAGCGAAGGCCAGCACCGCGCCACCGAGTGCGGTGTCCTTGACGATGACCACCAGCTGACTGACCAGCGCCGGCAGCATCGCGGTGACGGACTGCGGCAGCAGGATGCTCGTCATCGTCTGGCCCTTGCGCAGCCCGATGGCCTTGGCGGCCTCCGACTGGCCCTTGGGCAGCGACAGGATGCCGGCCCGTACGACCTCGGCGAGGACCGACGCGTTGTACAGCACCAGGCCGGTGACCACTGCGTACAGCGGACGCAGCTCACTGCTGATGTCGGTGTAGCGCGCGTAGAGCTCGTTCGCGAACAACATCAGGAGCAGGACGGGAATGGCGCGGAAGAACTCCACGACCACACCCGCCGGGACACGGACCCAGATGTGGTCGGAGAGCCGGGCGATGCCGAAGATCGCACCCAGCGGCAGGGCGATGACCATGGCGAGGGCCGCCGCCTTCAGCGTGTTGACGAGGCCGGGCAGCAGATAGGTCGTCCATGCCGCGGACTGGGTGAACGGCTTCCACAGTGACCATTCGAGCTGTCCGTGGTCGGACATGACGCCGATGACCCACCAGATGCCGAGCGCCAGCAGCACGAGAAAGACAGCCGTGTAGACGATGTTGCGCCGCTTGGCCCGGGGGCCGGGGGCGTCGTAAAGAACGGACGTCATCGCTTCACCGCCACACGCTTGCCGACCCAGCCGAGGATGAGACCGGTGGGAAGGGTCAGAACAACAAAGCCAAAGGCGAAGATCGCCGAAATGAGGACGAGCTGTGCCTCGTTCTCGATCATCTCCTTCATCAGCAGAGCCGCTTCCGCCACACCGATGGCCGCCGCGACCGTGGTGTTCTTGGTGAGGGCAATCAGCACATTGGTGAGCGGACCGACGACCGAGCGGAACGCCTGCGGGAGAACCACGGTCGTGAGGACCTGGGTAAAGCTCAGCCCGATGGCCCGCGCCGCCTCTGCCTGACCGACCGGCACCGTGTTGATGCCGGACCGCACCGCCTCGCACACGAACGCCGCGGTGTAGGCAGAGAGCCCGAAGACAGCGAGTCGGAAGAACTTGGCCTCGAAGTCGTCGGCCGCGCCCAGCGTCATGCCGAAGACGTCGGCGAGGCCGAGCGAGGAGAAGACGATGATCACAGTGAGCGGGATGTTCCGGACCACGTTCACGTAGAACGTGCCGAACGCGCGCATCAGGGGCACCGGGCTCACTCGCATCGCGGCGAGGACGGTGCCGAGCACCAGAGAGCCGATTCCGGAGAAAACGGTGAGTTGCACCGTCACCCAGAACGCCCCGAGCAAGTCGTAGCCTTCAAGAAAGTCGAACACGATCTCCCGCGCTTCCGCGTGTAGGAGGGCGCGGCGCGCCGCCTTCAAGGG
>NZ_JBSGZJ010000746.1:0-1654 GCF_053610925.1 Streptomyces sp. NPDC054847
GTCCGGTGCCGGGCTGGGTGCTCGGCCGGCCGGCCCTGTCGGGCTGTGCCCGGTTTTTCGTCAGCCGGTCGGGGTGAGCCGCTCGCCGGTGCGGGGGGCGGGCTCGAGCTGTGGTTCGGGGTGGGCCGTCAGGATCGAGCGCTGCAGGCGGCGCAGGGCGGTGGAGGGTTCCAGGCCCAGTTCGCGGACGAGGGCGCCGCGCAGGCGCTGGTAGACCTCCAGTGCCTCGCTGCGGCGGCCCGAGCGGTGCAGGGCGAGCATGAACTGTCCGTGCAGGTTCTCGTGGGTTCGGTAGCGGCTGGCCAGGACGGTCAGTTCGCCCAGCAGCTCGCGGTGGCGGCCCAGGCGCAGGTCGGCCTCGATGCGCTGGTCCAGTGCGCACAGCCGGGTCTCCTCCAGCCGCCGCGCGTGCATCTCCAGCAGTGCCCCGGTCCGCACCCCGGCCAGTGCGGAACCGGTCCACAGGGCCAGTGCCTCCCGCAGCCGGCGGGCGGCGCCGGCGAAGTCCCCGGCGTCCATCGCCCGGTATCCCTGCCCGGCCAGCAGTTCGAACTCGCGCACGTCGCTGGTGCCGCCCGAGGTGTTCAGCAGATAGCCGCCCGGTGAGGTCACCAGCACGTCCTTGGCGCTGCGCCGCCCGCCCCCCGGGCCCGGCGGCGTGCCGTGGAGGGTGCGGGGCGGGGTGCGGGGCCCGGTGTCGTGGACCAGCGCGGCCGAGATCAGCTCGCGCAGCTGCAGGACGTAGGTCTGCAGCGTGGTGCGCGCGCTGCGCGGCGGCCGTTGTCCCCACAGTTCCTCGGTGAGCGACGCCACCGGCACCACCCGGTCGGCGTGCAGCGCCAGCAGGGCCAGCACCTGGCGGGGTTTGGGGGCCGTCGGGGTCACCGGGACCCCGTTCTCCCTGACCGCCAGCCCGCCCAGCACTTCGATGTCCACGCCGTCTCCCCTGTGTCGAAATCGCGCACGCCTTCACCGCGGCCCACCGGCCGCGGCACACATCGGCCCGCCGCGGAGCAGCCGGACACCACGAGTACAAAACAGGGCGGCCGGTTTGTCAATACGAGACCGTTCGTGCTGTTTCTGTGGCGGTCGGGGTGCCGCATCGGCCCGAACCGTCGGGCGGGAGACGGGGAAAGTGGGGCAGTACGGGCGGCCGGGGGCGGGTGACGCCCGGCTGAACGCGGGGGGAACAGGGCGGATGGTCTGCTATTGGGGAGTGGTGTCGTGCGGGCCGGCGGGGACGACGGGCCGGCCGGGGGCGACGGGCCGGCCGGGGGCGATGGGCCGGCCGGGGGCGAGGCGGGGCAGCATGAGTTCCCAGAAGCCGGTGATCCTGGGCGCGGACAGCCATTCGCGGTCGGCGGCGCCGAGCACCTCGAAGCCGACGGTGGCCGCGACGACGGCGGGGGCGGCGCCGTGCGAGGACAGACCCTCGGCCAGGTGCCCCTCCCGCTCGGCGTCGTGCAGCATCCGCTCGACCCAGCCCCGCCACACCCCGCGCAGGTCCGGGCCGCCGGCCCGGGAGACGTCCGCGCTCAGGTCGAACCCGGCCCGCACCACCACGTCGTCGGCCAGCGCGCCCATCAGCGCGTGGGTGGCGTCCACCAGCGCCTGCAGCGCCCCGCCCGGCGGCGCCGGACGCGGTGAGGTGATC
>NZ_JBSGZJ010000747.1:0-1645 GCF_053610925.1 Streptomyces sp. NPDC054847
GGACGCGCTTCGGCGCGCCCGGGGGCCGTTTGCGTGCGGTGCGCCGTTGCACAGGGTGCTTTTGCCGGTCACAGAGTGGTTGAGACCTCTCGCGCCCCTCTTGTAGGGCCGTTCAAGCGGGCCTAGCCTCCTGCGTGTTGTGCATGACGAAACGCTCGTTGCGTATGTTGCAACGCCCACTTCGTAGGGATCACGCATGAAGCTCCTCTCCAGAGTCGCCGCCACCGCCGCGGCACTCGCACTGGCCGGCGTCACCGCCACCGCCTGTGCCCCGCAGACCTCCGGCAACAGCGCCCAGCAGGACGACAAGAGCGGCACGCTGCGGGTCTGGCTGTTCCAGGAGGTCAACAACAAGCCCAAGGAACAGGTCGTCGACGCCGCGGTCGCCGCGTTCGAGAAGGCGCACAAGGACGCCGAGGTCGAGGTCGAGTACATACCGGTCGAGACCCGCGCCCAGAGGATCAAGGCGGCGTTCAACGACCCGAAGAGCGCGCCCGATCTGATCGAGTACGGCAACACCGACACCGCCGGCTACGTCAAGGACGGCGGACTCGCCGACGTCACCGCCGAGTTCGGCGCCTGGGACGAGGCCAAGGACACCGACCCCACCGCCAAGCAGTCCGTCACGGTCGACGGCAAGGTCTACGGAGCGCCTCTCTTCGTCGGCGTCCGCGCGCTCTACTACCGCACCGACGTCTTCAAGGACCTCGGCATCGCGGTGCCGAGGACCCAGGACGAGCTCATCGCCACCGCGAAGAAGATCCACAAGGAGAAGCCGGACCTCTACGGCCTCGCCGTGGGCGGCGCCTACACCTACGGCGCGATGCCGTTCATCTGGGCCCACGGCGGCGAACTGGCACAGGAGAGCGGCGGCTCCTACGAGTCCGCCATCGACAGCCCTGCCGCACAGAAGGGCATCAAGGCGTACACGTCCCTCTTCGGCGACGACAACTGCCCGGCAGCCAAGTGCGCCGCCATGGGCGGCAACGCCGTCGTCACCGCTTTCGCCGCCGGCAACGCGGCCATGGCGATCGGCGGCGACTTCAGCCACCAGGCCGTCGAGGCCGGCGCGGTCAAGGGCAAGTACGCGGTCGTACCGCTGCCGGGGCTGAAGGCCGGTGAGATCGCCCCTGCGTTCGCGGGCGGCAACAACGTCGGCGTGCTCAAGAGCAGTTCGCACCGCACCCTGGCGGTGGACCTGATGAAGCGGCTCGCGGGCAAGGAGTCCCAGGGCAAGCTCTTCGACGCGATGGGCTTCCTGCCCACGTACACCGATGTGCGCGCCGAGGCGGCGAAGAAGCAGCCGTTCGTCGAGCCCTTCATCCGGACGCTCGGCGCCGGCGCCAAGTTCGTCCCCGCCTCGCCCGCCTGGGGCCGGATCGACGCCTCGCTCGTCCTGCCGACCATGTTCCAGGAGATCGTCAGCGGCAAGAAGGACGTGGCCGAGGCCTCGAGCGATGCCGCGGAGAAGATGGACGCCGCGTTCACCGACGCGGGCTGAGACCCATGGCCTACAAGACCGCGGCGGAGCCGGCCGGGGTCCCCCCCGGGGCCCCCGCCCCCCCCCCCCCAACCAACGCCCCCCCGGCACCGCCCGCCCCGCCCCCCCGGGGCCCGGCGCCCCGCGGGGGTGGGGGCCCCCCCG
>NZ_JBSGZJ010000748.1:0-1621 GCF_053610925.1 Streptomyces sp. NPDC054847
GAGTCACCCGGCCCGGGCCCTGCGCGTACGAACGGCATCGCATGCCGCGCGCCCGGCTGACCGGCACGCGGCACGAGCGGTGCTGCTCACCGGCTGCGCGGCGGCCGGTCAGGGCACCGCGGTCCTCGATGCCCTGCGGGCGCCCGGCGTGCCGGGCGTCGCCCGAGCCCGGTGGCGGCCCTCCAGTCGGCGCTGAGGGCGCACGCCCCGTACGCCCCCGGGACACCGTCCGCCGGGAAGGTCAGGGGGCGAAGACGACGCAGGACGCCGCCGGGACGGCGAGCGACCCGTCGCGGTGCGGGATGCCGGTGGCCGGGTCGACAGTGAACCAGGTCACGTCGCCCGAGCGCTCGTTCGCCACGTAGAGCCGGCGGCCCGTCGGGTCCAGCGCCAGATCCCGTGGCCAGTGCCCGCCGCACGGCACGTTCGTGACGAGCGTCGCCCGCTCCCCCGTCGCGTCGAGCGCGAGCACGGCGATGCTGTCGTGCCCACGGACCGCGGCCCACAGGTGCCGGCCGTCGCGTGAGACGACCGGCGCGGATGGGTGGACGGGGCCCGTCGTGCCGTCAGGCACCACCCTCGTCTCGCCGACCGGTTCCAGCAGGCCGGCGGCCGGGTCCCAGCGGCAGAGGGTGACGGTCGGCTCGAGCTCACCGAGTACGTAGGCGTGCCGCCCGTCAGGGTGAAAGGCGAGGTGGCGCGGCCCGGTCCCCGGGCGCAGCGGCGTCTCGCGGTGGGGCGTGAGGGCGTCCGCGGCGGTGTCGAGCGCGCAGATCCGTACGGAATCGGTCCCGAGGTCGACGCTGAGCACCCAGCGCCCGGTCGGGTCCGGCAGTACCTGGTGGGCGTGCGGCGTGCTCTGGCGCTCGGCCACGGGGCCGTTCCCCTCGTGCCGCATGACGCCACCGAGGGGTCCGGGCGCGCCGTCCGTTCCGACGGGCAGGACGCTCACGCTGCCGGAGCCGTAGTTGGCGGTCATCAGGTGTCCCTGCGAGACCGCGATGTGCGTCGGGGACTCGCCGCCCACGGGCACCCGACGGCCGATGGGCCGCGGATCGCCGCCGGTGGCGGCGAAGGCCGCCACCGCCCCGTCCGCCGTCTCGGAGACCGCGTAGAGGACGGTGCCGGCCGGCGTCGTGACGGCGGCCAGGTAAGAGGGATCGGCGAGGGCGTCGCTCGCTCCTGTCCCGGTGAGCGCTCCGGTCACCGGGTCCACGGTCGCGGCCACGATGCCGCGCCCTCCCGACGAGGTGTAAGAGCCGATGAAAGCCCGTACCGCGCTGTTGTCCGCCACTGTGCCGCCCCTCTTCGGCCCGCCGGCCGTCCGTCACGGATCACTGCTGCCGCCACGAAGGTAGCAGGTTGGTCCAGACCAATCCGGCGGTCGGGGTGACCGGTGTGCGACCGGTCGCGGGGAACGGCTCAGGCCGCTACGAGCGGCGCACGCGGCGACGTGCGGACGGGAGCGGCCAACTCCGCGAGAGCGCGCTCCAGGCCGTGGAGGTGCGCGAGTGCGGCCTCGGCCCCCGGGTGGTGCCCGGGTACGGGAGCAGCCGCCACGGCCGCGGGGGCGGACGGCGGCGCCACCAGGGCGTGGACCGCCGCCTCCACGCGCCGGCAG
>NZ_JBSGZJ010000749.1:0-1608 GCF_053610925.1 Streptomyces sp. NPDC054847
GCCCCCGCCAGGGCGGGGGCGCCGGGGACCGGATGCTCCCGGGGTCAGCCGCGCCAGGGGAGTTCCGCGGTCACCGTGGTCGGGCCGCCCGCCGGGGAGTCGACCGCCAGGACGCCGTCCACGGCGCCCAGCCGTTCCGAGAGCCCGGCGAGACCGCTGCCGGCGGACAGCCCGGCGCCACCCCTGCCGTCGTCCCTGACCTGGAGCATCAGCCGGTCCTCGGAACGCCACACGTCGACCGAGGCGCGGGTGGCGCGCGCGTGCTTGCTGACGTTCTGCAGCAGCTCGGAGACGGTGAAGTAGGCGATGCCCTCTATCGCGGGCGCCGGCCGCGAGTCCAGGTCCACCTCCACCGCCACGGGGACGGCGCAGCGCGAGGCGATGGCGGAGAGCGCGGCGTCCAGCCCGCGGTCCGTCAGGACCGCCGGGTGGATCCCGCGGGCGAGGTCCCGCAGCTCCTGGAGCGCCACCTTGACCTCGCCGTGCGCCTCGTCGACCATCCGGGCCGCGGCCTCGGGGTCCTCCGCCAGCTTCTCCTTCGCGAGGCCGAGATCCATCGCGAGCGCCACGAGCCGGGCCTGCGCGCCGTCATGAAGATCGCGTTCGATGCGGCGGAGGTCGGCCGCCGCGGTGTCCACCACCACGCCACGGTCCGACTCCAGCTCCACGACACGGGTCGCGAGCCGCGACGGCCCGAGCAGCCCGGCCACCATCAAGCGGTCGATGCTCGTCAGGCCCCGCATGACCCACGGCGTCATGAGTGTGAAGAGCAGGCCGACGACGCTGGTGGCGGCGATCTCCAGGGGCGTGTCGAGGTAGAAGTTGTGCGTCCCGTCCCCGTACAGCTGAAGGCCGTCGACACCGCCCCACATCGGGAAGACCCACTGCCACAGCGGGTAGAGCAGCAGCGACCAGCCGGTCACCCACAGGGTCACGGAGACCGAGAAGCCGAAGACCGCCCAGGGGAAGTGGAGGAACGCGTAGAGCAGGTGGCGCCAGGACACGCCGCTCTTGAGGATGCCGCCGATCCACGCGGCCACGCCGTTCTTGCGTCCGCGCCCGCTGCTGAGCACCGGCTCGGGCGCCGCCACGTCCAGATCGAGCAGGGCCCGTGCGCGGGCCCGTTCCAGCGCTCCGTAACCGCGGAGGGCGGCGAGGGAGGCGGCGAACACGGGGACGCCGAGGAACGTGACGAGGAGCCCGGCGCCGAGCGACGTCATGGTCACCGCGAACACGAAGACCGCGGTCGCGAGCGGAAGGTTCAGCACGAGGTAACCGAACTCGCGCCAGGTACGGCCCTCGAAGGGCGCGCGCAGTACGGGAGGGAGGACATGGTCTCGGCGCGCCGGAGAGCCGTATCCGTGGTCCGTGGCCATCGAAGTCGTCCGATCTGCGAAGCGGGCTGTCATACCCGTAAGCCTGCTGTGGCGGCCGGTTCCGCACCATGAGGGCGGTATCCGTCTTGGGCGGGGGGTTTTCCCCACCACCGGTACCGCCGACGCCGGTCGTCGCCGCTACCGGTGGTGGGGCGGCGTGGAGCCCCCACCCGACGGGCACCCGATCCTCTCCGGCGCCGGTGGTGGTGGGGGGGAGGGCGCGGAGCCGCAC
>NZ_JBSGZJ010000750.1:0-1601 GCF_053610925.1 Streptomyces sp. NPDC054847
ACACAGCTCTACACCTTCGGCGATCCCCGACGCAATAATTAGAAATCCGCCTGCCCGGCCGCCGGGGCCGCTGCCCGGCCGCAGGGCGCGGCTGACTCCGACCAGGTGCCGTTTCCCGCCTTTTTGCCTGTGCATTGCGTAGTGCGGGGAAGCACACGGTGGTCACGTTGTTGAAGGAATGGAACCGTGCGGTCCCGCGGTGCGGGGCCGGCGGGGCGTTCGTGGGAACCACCGTCACGGAGGTGTGCGCCATGGCCGACGCCGCATTGCGGCTGACCACTCTCGCCGAGGAACTGCTGGGGGCACCGCTCCCGGTCCGCATCCGCGCCTGGGACGGCAGCGAAGCCGGGCCGCCGGCCGCGCCCACCCTCGTCGTACGCCACCGGCGCGCCCTGCGGCGGCTGTTGTGGCGACCGGGCGAGCTGGGGCTCGCACGGGCCTGGGTCGCCGGGGAGGTCGACGTCGACGGCGACCTGTACGAGGCCCTCGACCTGCTCGCCGGGATCTTCTGGGAGCGCGGCGGCGAGCGGCACAGCGCCGTACGTGCACTGCGCGCCGCGCGGGACCCGAGGCTGCGGGCGGCCGCCCTCGACCTGCTGAGGCTCGGCGGGCCGCTCCCCCCGCCTCCCCCGCCCCTCGAGGAGGTGCGCCGGCGTACCGGCCCGCTGCACACCAAGCGGCGCGACAAGGAGGCCATCAGTCACCACTACGACGTCGGCAACGATTTCTACGAGCTCGTGCTCGGGCCGTCCATGGTCTACTCGTGCGCCTACTGGGAAGAGGCGGGCACCCTGGAGGAGGCCCAGCGCGACAAGCTCGACCTGGTCTGCCGCAAGCTCGGGCTGAAGGAGGGCGACCGGCTCCTCGACGTGGGCTGCGGCTGGGGTTCCATGGCCGTCCACGCCGCCCGCGAGTACGGCGCCCGGGTCACCGGCGTGACACTCTCCCGTGAGCAGGCCGTCTACGCCCGCAAGCGCATCGCCGACGAGGGCCTCACCGACCGGATCGAGATCCGGGTCCAGGACTACCGGGACGTCAGGGACGGTCCGTACGACGCCATTTCGTCCATCGGCATGGCGGAACACGTCGGCCGCGTCCGCTACCGCGAATACGCCGACCAGCTGTTCTCGCTCCTCGTGCCGGGCGGCCGGCTGCTCAACCACCAGATCGCCCGCCGGCCCGAGAAGAACGAATCGTCCTACCAGGTCGACGAGTTCATCGACCGCTACGTCTTCCCCGACGGCGAACTCGCGCCCCTCGGCCGTACCGTCGCCACCCTGGAGGACGCCGGCTTCGAGATCCGGGACGTCCACGCCATCCGCGAGCACTACGCCCGCACCCTGCGCGCCTGGGTCGCCAACCTCGAGAAGGCGTGGCCCGAGGCCGCGCGCTCCACGTCGGCCGGCCGGGCCCGGGTGTGGCGGCTCTACATGGCCGCGTCCGCGGTCTCGTTCGAGCGCAACAGGATCGGCGTCAATCAGATCCTCGCCGTCCGGACCCCCGACAGCGGCAGCTCGGGAGTGCCGCTGCGGAGCCGCGACTGGCGCTGAACGCTCGCCGCCGGACGTACGAACGACGCGGGGCCCCGTGGGCGCGTGCAC
>NZ_JBSGZJ010000751.1:0-1569 GCF_053610925.1 Streptomyces sp. NPDC054847
GGCCGCGACCGGAACAGGGGACCGGTCGCGGCCTCGCGCCGTCCTGCCCGCCCTCTGCGTCACGCAGATCACCAGCTGGGGCATCGTCTACTACGCCTTCCCCGTGCTGAACCCCGAGATCACCGCTGCCACGGGCTGGTCTGCCGGCGCCACGACCGCAGCGTTCTCCGCGGCTCTTCTCGTCTCGGCACTCGCCGGAGTCCGCGTCGGCCGCATTCTCGATCACCGCGGCCCCCGCACCGTGATGACCGCGGGCTCCGTCCTCGGCGTGCTCAGCCTTCTCATCGTCGCCGCCGCCCCGAACCAGGGCGTCTTCACCGCCGGTTGGCTGCTTGCCGGCATCGCGATGGCCACCACGTTCTACCAGCCCGCCTTCGCCGCCCTCACCCGCTGGTGGGCCCCCGACCACATCCGCGCCCTCACCATCGTCACCCTCGCCGGCGGACTCGCCTCCACCGTCTTCGCACCCCTGACCGCCGCCCTGGCCGACGAACTGTCGTGGCGCGCGACCTACGCCGTCCTCGCCGGCATCCTCGCCCTGATCACCGTCCCGGCCCACGCGTTCGCGCTCCGGACCCCCTGGCCCAAGGCGCCACCGCCACCCGGCCGCGCCGGCCACCACGCCGACGCCGTTGTGCGCAGCCGGCCGTTCTGGATGCTGGCTGCCGCCCTCACTCTGTCCAGCTTCGCGATGTACGCCGTCGTCGTCGCACTCGTCCCTCTCCTGCTCGACCGCGGCTGCACCACCACTGAAGCCGCCTGGGCCCTCGGACTCGGCGGCGCCGGCCAAACCCTCGGCCGCATCCTCTACTCGACCCTCGCCCGGCGCACCGGAGCAACCCTGCGGACTGCGCTCCTGATCGCCCTCGGCGGCATCACCACCGCGGCCATCGCTCTTGTCCCCGGCCCGTACGCGCTGTTCGTCGCGCTGTCGATCGCAGCGGGCGCGGTCCGCGGCAATCTCACCCTGCTCCAGGCCACCGCCATCACCGACCGGTGGGGAGCCGCCCACTACGGCCGCCTGTCCGGACTGCTCGGCGCGCCCACCACCGGGGCCGCCGCCCTGGCTCCCTTCGCAGGTGCCGCCCTGGCCGCGCCCCTCGGCGGCTACCCGGCGCTCTTTCTCCTCCTCGCCGCACTCTCACTCGTAGCAGCCGTAACAGCCTTCGGCAGCACACCCCTTCGGACGCGGCGGAATACCGCACGCCCGGAATGACGCTCCCTGTCGGCTGGAGCCTCCGCCCGGACCGCGGCCAAGGTCGAGGCCCTTGTTGAACGCGTCCTCGGTCGCGCGATCCCGCTCCACTGCCGGGTGGCGATGTCGTACACCCTTTGCGCCTGGCCGCGCATTGTGTCGTCGTGCTCACCACCGAGGTGGTAGAGCTTGCCGTCGCCGACGATCGCGAGCCCGGACGAGTCGGCGGTGTCCATGATCGGCAAGATCTGCCAGGCGTCGGACGCCTGCTGGGTGCCGACCTTCCGGGCGCCCGGCGGCGCCCGTGCGGCTCGCCGCCGCAGGCGGGCACGGCCGTCTCGATCGCGTCGGTGACAGTACGAGCGGTCCCCCGC
>NZ_JBSGZJ010000752.1:0-1563 GCF_053610925.1 Streptomyces sp. NPDC054847
CCGCCGACGCGGTCCGGGCCCTTGCACGGGTGGCCGGGATCAGAGGTCCAGCGACTTCAGATACGCCCCGAACGACAGCAGCCCCGGGTGCTCGGCCCGCAGCGCGGGGATGTCCGCCCGGTAGCCGTGCTCCTGGAACCACTCGAACATCAACGCGATCTCCGGCGCGTTGGGGATGTACGGGTTCGCCGCCACCGCGTCCAGCGGCAGCTCCTCGAACCGGGCCGGCAGGCCCGTCCGCGCGGCGAACGCCTCGGCGACCTCCGTCGCGCTCAGCTCGTCGCCCGCCAGCTCCACCGCACGGCCCACATACTCCGCCGGCCGCTCGAAGGCCTCGGCGGCGAAGAAACCGATGTCCTCCACCGCGATGAACTGCACACGGGTGTCCGGCTTCAGCGCCAGCTGCACCACCAGCGTCCCGTCGAGGTTCTGCGGACCGTGCGCGGCGAAATTGTCCATGAAGAACGACGGACGCAGCACCGTCACCGGCACGGACAGCTCCTGCAGATACCGCTCGATGTGCCGCTTGGACTCGAAGTGCGGTACACCGCTGTGCCGTTCCGCGCCACCCACCGAGCTGTACACGACATGCGCCACGCCGGCGGCCTTCGCCGCCCGCGCCACCGCCCG
This sequence comes from Streptomyces sp. NPDC054847, assembly GCF_053610925.1. NCBI lineage: Bacteria > Bacillati > Actinomycetota > Actinomycetes > Kitasatosporales > Streptomycetaceae > Streptomyces > Streptomyces sp. NPDC054847. The sequence continues at coordinate 631 of NZ_JBSGZJ010000752.1, forward strand.
GCCCTGGCGGACCTCACCGCCCAGGCCCTTGGGCGTCATGAACGTCTGCACGGAGAACACCCCGTGCACACCCTCCATCGCCGAACGCAGCGACGCCTCGTCGTCCAGGTCGCCCCGTACCAGCGTCACGCCCAGGTCGGCCAGCGCGCGGGCCGCCTCGGAGGCCGGGTCGCGCACCAGCGCCGCCACCGGGCGCCCACGGCGCACCAGTTCACGCGCGGTCGCCCCGCCCTGAAGGCCCGTCGCACCGGTCACCAGGACCGTACCGCCGCCCTCGGTGCTCACACCATCACCTCCTCGGCGGCGAACAGCGCCGCGTTCGCCTCGGCCCACGCCCGGTAGCTGCGCGGCTCACGGCCGGTCAGCAGCCGCACCGCCGGCGTCGGCCGGGACCACGGCACCTCGGGGCTGTGCAGGGCGGCCACATTGGTCACCGCGGCCGGCCGGTCGCCGGTGATGCCCGCGAAGACCTCCACGACCTCCTCCTGCGGCGCGACCGAGAAGTCCAGCTCACGGCCCAGCACCTCGCCCAGGATGCGGGCCTGCTCCTTCGAGGTCAGCACCTCGGAGCCGGTCAGCACATACGCCTTGCCCCGGTGGCGCTCGTCGGTGAGCGCGGCCACCGCGGAGGAGGCGATGTCGTACTCGTCGATCGGCGCTCCCGGGTTGTTGCCGATCCAGCAGCGCACCGCGCCGCTCTCCCGCACGGTCCTGATCCACCACGAGGTATTCGCGTGGAACGGGCCGGGCCGCAGGAACGTCGTGTCGACGCCCGACGCGGTGATGGCCTCCTCCGCGGCACGGTGCTCGTCCGCGATGCCGTGCGGCAGCGGATGCAGCACGCTCGCCGACGACAGGAACACCAGGTGCCCCACGCCCGACGTCGCCGCGGCCGCGGCGACGTTGCGGGCCTCGCCCGCCACATCGCCGGAC
>NZ_JBSGZJ010000753.1:0-1547 GCF_053610925.1 Streptomyces sp. NPDC054847
CGGCTGGACCCTCTACGGAGAGGCCCCGCAGGTGCTCGACGGCCACAGCGCCCGGCTGCTGCTCGTCGCCGCCCACACGGGCGGCTTCCCACGCAGCCGCCCCCTCCTCTTCCAGGTCGACGCAGACGCACCCGGACTGACCCGCACCCGGCTGACGGCCCTCGACGAGACCCGCCCGCAGGCCTCCCTCGAACTCCGCGACAGCCCCGCCCGGCTCCTCGGCGAGGACGGCGCCGACGTGCCCCGCGCTCTGCGAGCCACCGGCTCCGGTGCGGCGGCTCTCCTCGCGGCGGAAGCGGCGGGCGCGGCAGCGGGCGCGCTGTCGAGAACCGTGGAGCACCTCAGGACCCGGGAACAGCCCGGCCGCGTCACCTCCCGCCAGGCCGTCGAACACCGGCTCGCCGACCTGTACGTCCACGTCCAGGCGGCCCGCTCCGCGGCGTACTACGCGGCGGGGGACCCGGCGGCCGCTGCCCTGGCACTCGCCCAGTGCCTCGAGACGCTGCGCACGGTCGCGGGCGAGACGGTCCAGCTGCACGGCGGCACCGGCTTCACCTGGGAACACGAGGCGCATCAGTACGCCAGACGGGCCGCTGCCGACGAACTGCTCTTCGGCCCTGTGCACCGGCTGCGCGACGCCGCGGCCGAACGGGCCGGACTGTTCGCGTCCTCCCAGCAGGCCGCAGGCCGCCGGTGACGCCTACGTCCGCCGGGGCGGAGGCTCCTCGTCCCCGTAGCGGGGGCCCGCGTCGTACCGGTCCTGGCCCTGATAGGGCTGCCCCTGGCCCTGATAGGGGCCGGGGCTGTTCGGGTCCCGACCGTACGGACCCCAGTCGTCCGCCGCTGCCGGGACATGGCCCGGGGGCTCCTCGTCGTACGGCTCCTCACGCCTGCGGCGCAGCCCGCGGCGACCGCTCATCAGCGCGGCGGCCAACAGCAGCAGCACACCTCCGCCGAAGGCGAGCGCCACGCCGAGGCCGAGCCCGTCCCCGTCACCCCCCGCCGTGATACTGCCGGTGGCCTGACCCTGCCGGACCATCCACAGGACGGTGAACCCGAGGACGACCACACCGGCCAGCGCCACCAGCAAACGGGAACGCAGCAGCAGACCGATCAGGGTCAGCAGGGCGGCGAAGGCCATGGGCAGCAGGAGGGACGCGAAGAGCTCGCCCTCGTTCGAGGTGATGCCGGTGAACAGGTCCTGGATGCGGTAGTCGCGCCCGTGACGGCTGTCGTACCAGGCATGGAAGGGGCTCCATACGGCGGCCGTCGCTCCGACGAGAGCGAGGATCGAGCCGATGACGTTGCGGATCATCGCCGGCCTCCTTCTGCCGCCGCAGCCGACGGCGACACGCGGCGGGTACCCAGCGGATCCGTCTTGAACCGGGGGCTCCGCCCCCGGACCCCCGCGCCTCAAACGCCGGCGAGGCTGACTTTGTCAGCCCGCCTGGGGGCACCTCCCACGGCCGCCAGGCCGTAGGGGGAGTTTGAGGGCACCGCGCGGAGCGCGGTACGCCGCCCGCAGGGCGGTACCGGGCCCGGGGCCT
>NZ_JBSGZJ010000754.1:0-1545 GCF_053610925.1 Streptomyces sp. NPDC054847
CATCTGGCGGCCGGCCCGGCCGGCCGGGCGGCGATGATCACCGCCGCGGACCGGTTCGGCGACGGCGCCTGGGACCGGTGGCGTGCCGCGCCGCCGGTGTTCGTCTTCGGTGACGGGGCGAGCGCCGCCGTGGTGACCCGCGGTGCGGGTTTCGCCCGGGTCGTGTCCACCGTGTCCGTCGCCGACACCGGTCTGGAGGGCATGCAGCGCGGCGCGATGCCGTTCTCCGCCGACCCGCGGGCCGGCTACCCGATCGGCTTCTTCGACCGGGTGATGGAGTTCTCCGACACCCTCGCCGGCGGGCTCGACGAGGCCAAGCGGCGCATGGCGGACCTGATGCAGCGGGCCGGTGCCAAGGCCATGGCGGAGGCCGGGATCACCGCCGCCGACGTGCGGTGGGTGGCCGGGCCGGCGCTGGGACGCGAGGCGCTGTACGAGCAGTGCCTGGACCCGCTGGGCATCGACATCGACCGCTCCACCTGGCCGTTCGCCCGCCGGGTGGGACATGTGGGCTGCACCGACCAGTTGGCCGCCCTCGACGACCTGATCGTCTCCGGCGCGATCGGGGCGGGCGACCGGGTGCTGGTCGCGGGGCTGGGCGGCGGCTACAACTGCACGGTCGCCGTGCTGGAGTTCACCGCCGTACCCGCCGTACCGGAGGCCGGGGAATGTCGCTGACGCCGGCCGTGGTGCGGATGCCCGAGGACGTGCGCCGCTGTCTGGAACCCGGCCGCTATGTCGACAGCGCCCACCCCGCGGTGCGGGAGGCCGCGGCCCGCATCGCGCCGGGCGCGCACGGCGTCGACAAGGCGCGTGCCCTGTACGAGCAGGTACGCGACCGGATCGGCTACTGCAGCATCCCGCCGGGCCGGGCGATCTCCATGGGCGCGTATCTGCGGGACCAGGAGACCTACCGGGCCAGCAGCGTGCTCGCCGAGGGGCACGGCTTCTGCGTGAGCAAGGCGTCGCTGCTGACGGCGCTGGCGCGGGCGTCGGGCATTCCGGCCCGGGTGGCGTTCGCCGACGTGGTCAACCACCATCACACCGGGCGGCGGCTGCGGGCGGCGACCGGCACCGACGTGTTCGCCTGGCACGGCTACAGCGAACTGTGGCTGGAGGGCCGCTGGGTGAAGGCGACCCCGATGTTCCACCGCACACTGTGCGAACGGCTGGGCGTGGAACCGACCGACTTCGACGGCCGCGGCGACGCGCTGCTGCCCGACCGGGACCGGCGGGGCGCGGCGTTCTTCTCCTACGCCGCCCGGCACGGCAGTTTCCACGACGTGCCGGCCCGGTTCCTCACCACGCAGATCCCGCAGCGCTATCCGGGGCTGGACGAGTACCGGCAGCTGCCGGACGCGGGGTCGGCGGCGGGCCGGACCGGTCCGTAGCGCGGGTTCCGGGCGTTCGGCGGATCATCGGCGCCGGCGTGACCTGGTCCGCCCTGGAGGAGCGGGGGCCGGGCGCCGGCGGAGCGGTCGTCGGCCGCGTCCGGAGGGCGTAACGGCGAAGGCCCCGGGGCGTTGCTTCGGTTCAAGGGGTCGT
>NZ_JBSGZJ010000755.1:0-1498 GCF_053610925.1 Streptomyces sp. NPDC054847
GCGGGCGGCGGCACGAAGACGGGGCCGGCCGGCGCGGCCGGGGCGGGGGCCGGGGCGTGAGCGCGGCCTCCTCCGCCCAGTTGGAGATCTGGCTCGCCGACCGGTGCGAGCCGGAGTCCGGCCGCTACAACATCCCGCTGTGTCTGGAGTTCACCCCCCGTCTGGACGAGCAGGCGCTGCGCGCCGCCCTCGCCGACGTGCTGGAGCGTCATCCGGCGCCGGCGGGGCGTTTCGAGACGGCGCAGGGCACGCTGTCGCGTGTGGCGCAGCCCGCCGCGGTGGTGCCGCTGCGGATCGTGGAGCGGGCCGGGCGCTACGACCGCGAGTCGGCTCTCGAGGATGCCGCCGGCGCCGCGGCGAGGCCGCTGGACCCGGGGACGGCGCCGCTGCTGCGGGCGGAGGTGCTGCGTCACGACGACGGTGCGCTGGTGACGTTGACGGTGCATCACATCGTGGCGGACGGGCGGTCGGTGGAGGTGCTGGCCGAGGACCTGGTCACTGCCTACCGGGCGAGGGCCGCGGGCCGGTACCCCGGGTTCGCGCCGGTGCCGGTGCCCGCTCCACTGCCGGTGGCCACGGCACCGGATCCGTACTGGACGCGGCTGCTGGAGGGCGAGCCGGCGCTGCTGGCGCCGCTGCCGGACCTGGTGCGCGGTGAGGACGGCCTGCGCGGGCAGGCCGGGTTCTGCGAGCGGGAGCTGCCGGTCGAGCGGCTGGCGAAGGTGCGGGCCCTGGCCGCCGCGGGGGGTTTCAGTCCGGCCGTGGCGCTGCTGTCGGTGTGGAGTCTGCTGCTGCACGCCTGGTCGGGCGAGGAGGACGGGCTGCTGGGCATGCCGTTCGCCGGCCGTGACGAGGACACGCAGGACGCGGTGGGCCTGTTCACCCGCGTCCTGCCGGTGCGTTCCGTCTGCGTGCCGGAGCGGCCGTTCGCCGACCATGCGGCCGTCCTCGGCGATCAGGTGCTGGCCTCGATGGAGGCGCACGCCGAGGCGGGCGATCTGCCGCCCGGCACCGCGCCGGTCTTCTCCGCGGTCTTCCTGCACCAGCCTCGGCGCTCCGCGTCCTGGCAGCTGCCGGACGCCGAGGTGCGTCTGCTGCACCCGCACAGCGCCGTGGCCAAGTACGACCTGGCGTTCGCGGCCGTGGAGGGCGACGACGGGCTGGTGCTGCGTATCGACTACGACCGGGCCCTGTACACGCCCGCCACCGCGCAGCTGATGGTCGAGCAGGTCGACGCGCTGCTCCAAGCCGCCTCCTCGCGGCCGGACGGCACCTGCCGTGACCTGCTGGCCTCGCTGGCCGCGCCGCACGCCGACGCCGCGGCGGCGGGGCCGGAGTCGGCGCCGCACACCGACGCGCCGGGCAGCGTGCCGGGGGCGGCACCGTGCTCCTCCCGCGAGGCGGGGAGCACGAGCGGAGCCGGGGCGGCCGGGAGCGTCGCCGGGGCCGGTAACACGGCCGGGGCGACCATCCCGGCAGGAGCCGGGAGCGGGGTATC
>NZ_JBSGZJ010000756.1:0-1480 GCF_053610925.1 Streptomyces sp. NPDC054847
CGCTCCCGCAACCCGGCAAGATCATCACGCTCAACGCCCACGGTCCTCGCAACTCCCACAGATCGCGGGTGTTGCGAGGACCGTTAGAACCCAAGTTGCCCCGGGGCCTTCTGCGCGGGACGCCGGTGGTGGCGTCGTGGTTCAGCGGTTGCGCAGGGCGGCGAGGGTCGCGTCGAGGTCGGCCGTGCGGGGGCGGTTGTGTGGCAGCTTGGCGAGGACGGCGGCCATGCCGCAGGTGTTGGTGACAGCGGAGAAGACCAGGCCGCCCGCGATGCCGGCGGACAGGAGCTGAAAGGCCGGGTGGAGCAGACCGAGTGCGAGGCCGGTCAGGACCAGAGCGCCGGCGGTGAGGCGGACCTGTCGTTCCATGCCCCACACCGTGCGGGTGGGCTGCTCGGGACGGTGCAGGTCGTGTCCGTCGGCGGCCCAGGCTCCGGTGCCGCCCGTGAGGGTGGCGGCGGCGATGCCCCGCGCGGCGAGGCGCTCGGTCGCCTGGGCGGAACGGGCGCCGGAGGCGCACACCACGAGGAGGTCGCCGCGGGCTGCCGTTTCCTTCAGGACCGGCAGGGCCGCGTCGAGGGCGTCGAGGGGGATGTTGTGGGCGCCCGGGAGGTGACCGGAGGCGTATTCGCCGGGGGTGCGCACGTCGATGACGGTCAGCTCGTGCAGCTGGGCGCGGGCCTGGTCCGGGGCGAGGGCGTTGATGGTCACTGGTGTTCCCTTTTCTTTCCGGGGTCTCGTCCCCCTGCGGGTAGGATACCCACAGGGGTATATCGAAGGAGTTGCTTGTGGAACTGGCGATGGCGGCCGAGGAACTGAAGACGGTGGTCAACCGGCTGCGCCGGGCCCAGGGCCAGATCGCCGGGGTGATCAAGATGATCGAGGAGGGCCGGGACTGCGAGGACGTGGTCACCCAGCTCGCGGCTGCCTCACGGGCGCTCGACAAGGCCGGTTTCGCGATCATCGCCACCGGTCTGCAGCACTGCCTGACCGACTCGGACATGGCGGCCAGTGGTGACCGGGAGCAGATGCGGGCACGGCTGGAGAAGCTGTTCCTGTCCCTGGCGTGAGCCACGGCCGGGGCGCGCAGCGGGTCAGGTCATGGCGTCCACCAGCATGAACGCGGCCACGGCCAGCAGGACCAGTGCGAAAACGCGCTGCAGCAAGGGGCCGGAGACCTTCTGGCCGAGGCGTTTGCCGTCCCAGGCGCCCAGGATCGCGGTCGCGGTGAACGGTGCGATCACCGCCCAGTCCAGGCCCGCCGTCGTGGCACCGCGGGTGGCCAGGGAGGCCACCGAGTTCGTCGAGATGACCAGCAGGCTGGTGCCGACCGCGGCCTGCATCTCGAAGGCCAGGACCGTCACCAGGGCCGGGACGGCGAGAAAGCCGCCACCGACACCCAGGAGCCCGGTCAGTGCGCCCAGCCCCGCGCCGGCCCCGGCCGCCCCTGCGGGCCTGACCGCGTCCGACGCCCCGTCGG
>NZ_JBSGZJ010000757.1:0-1458 GCF_053610925.1 Streptomyces sp. NPDC054847
GTCCCGGACACCCCCGCACCTCCCGCCGGCCGCCCGCCCCGTGCCACGGTGACCGCTCATCACCGGCAACCACTCGCAGGAGGCCCCGCCATGCGTCAGCACCGACAGGTCCGCCACCGCACCACCGCCACGGTCATGGCCACCGCCGCGGCCTTGACCGCCACCGTCTGCGCCACCACCACGGCCACCGCCGCACCCACCGACAGGTGCAGCCAGGCAGCCCCCACCCGCGCCGACAACCCGTACACCACCACCCACACCGCCCTGGACGCCGCACCGCTGCGCATGGGCCCCTACGGCGAGTGCTACCGGCTTCAGACCTACGCGGCCGGCACGCGGATCGAGGTCCGCTGCTTCATCGTCAACGAGTACGGAAACACCTGGTCCTACATCCCCGGAGCCGGCTGGATCTGGGACGCCCACCTGTCGGGCAACGGATCGCCCCACCGCTGCCTGGGTGTCTGAACCAAAACCCGAACGGCACCCGCACCCCGGCCTCTTGGCCTTCGGCCCTGCCCGCACCGGCCCGCCCACACGTCGCGGGCCGGTGTGTCCGTCAGACGACCACTGTTGTGACGAACTGTCATGTGACGAAATGCCATAGGGGACATTCGGGTGGCAATTCTCCCGTACTGCAACTGCCGCCGCCCGCAGCGCAGTCCTTGCCACCACACACACCGCACCACCTCAGGGAGGCAGACATGACCGCCTGGCACACCACCACCGGAACCACCACCATCGACCCCTACCGTTTCCCCGGCGCCCCCGACGACTACCTGCTGCCCGCGCCCCGGCCCGGACAGCGCGTCCCCCTCCCGCTCGAGCCGGCCGACCGCCGCCGCCTGGACCTGCACGCGGCCCTGACCACCGCCGGCATCGCCCCGCTGCCCGGCGACCTCGCCGCCATCGACGCGCTCTGCGCCCTCGACGACACCACCCACGCCGCCCTCCAGCGCTGGATCACCCGCACGCCGTGACCAGGACCGCCCCCACCCCGCACCGGGTGGCCGGGCCACGTCCCACCCGGCCGCCCGGCCCCGCGCCCGGCCGCGTACCGTTCCCCCATGCCCCGCCTCGAACCCCTGCACGCCGGTCACGCCGACGCCCTGCTCGCCTTCGAACGCGACAACCGGGCCTACTTCGCCGCCCACGTCCCCGACCGCGGCGACGACTACTTCACCCACTTCGCCGACCGCCACGCCGCCCTCCTCGCCGAACAGGCCGCGGGAATCTGCCGCTTCCACGTCCTCGTCGACGACACCGGCGCGATCGTGGGCCGCGTCAACCTCGTCGACCTCGCCGACGGCGAAGCCGAACTCGGCTTCCGCATCGCCGAGAAAGCCGCCGGACGAGGCCTCGCCACCACAGCCGTCCAGCAGGTGTGCACGCTCGCGGCCACCGCCTACGGCCTGAACACCCTGCACGCGGCGGCCACCGTAGCCAACACCGGCTCGCGGA
>NZ_JBSGZJ010000758.1:0-1451 GCF_053610925.1 Streptomyces sp. NPDC054847
ACCGCAACCACCTCGAGGCCTGCTACTGCATCGCCGGCTCCGGAGAGGTCATCGAGCTCGACGGCACCTCCCACCCCATCACGCCGGGCCGCATGTACGCGCTCGACAAGCACGACGCCCATTACCTGGTGGCCAGCCCCCACGAGGACCTGCGGCTCGTGTGCGTCTTCAGCCCGGCCCTCAACGGCGACGAGACCCACAGTCTCGACGAGCACGTCTCCTCCGCGTACTGATGACGCGAAACCCTTGAAGGGATCCGAAGTGATCCGATGGAACACCGAACAGGCCGAGCTCCGCGAAGGCCTGGCACGGTGGGGCGAGGCGCTCAGCGCCGACCACATAGAGCTGGACGAGCAGGCCACCTTCTCCTGGGACAAGTGGAAGCTGATCCAGAAGACCGGCATCCTCGCCCTGCCCTTCGAGGAGGAACACGGCGGCCTCGGCCAGTCCCTCCTCACCACCATGTACGTCCTCGAAGGCCTCGGGGAGCACTGCCAGGACGCCGGCCTGAACTTCTCGGTGACCACCACCCTGGCCAGCACCGGCATCCCCCTCACCCGGTTCGGCACACCCGAACAGAAAGAGAGGTACCTGCCCCAGATCTGCTCCGGCGAGGCGATCGGCGCCCACGCCATCACCGAGTCCGAGGGCGGCTCGGACGCGATGGCGATGACCACCCGCGCCGAACGCGACGGCGACCACTTCGTGCTGAACGGCAGCAAGACGTTCGTCAGCAACGGTCCCGTCGCCGACGTGTTCGTCGTCTACGCCCGCACCCGCCCCGACGGCGGAGCGCTCGGTGTCAGCGCGTTCCTCGTGGACCGCGACACCCCCGGCCTCACCGTCGGCAAGCCGATCAAGAAGATGGGACTGCGGACCTCGCCGCTGAGCGAGCTCTACTTCGACGGCTGCCGCATCCCCAGAACCCGGGTACTGGGCCGGGTCGGCGGCGGGTTCATCGTCCTCGACCACGTGATGAAACGGGAGGTCCTCTTCTCCTTCGTCGTCAACGCGGGCGAGATGCAGCACCGGCTGGACCGCTGCATCGAGTACGCGAAGACCCGCCGTTCCTTCGGCAAACCCATCGGCTCCTACCAATCGGTCGCCAACAAGATCGTCGACACCAAGATCGGCCTGGAGACAGCCCGCAAATGGCTGTACGACACCGCCCAGCGCCTCGACGACGGCGAGAACGTCACCATCGACCTGGCCATCGCCAAACTCCTCACCAGCCAGGCCAATGTGGCCAGTTCCCTGGCCGCCGTGCAGATCTTCGGCGGACACGGATACATGTCCGAGTACGGGCTCGAGCAGGGCGTGCGCAACGCGGTCGGCGGCACGATCTACTCGGGCACCAACGAGATCCAGTACAACCGCATCGCCTCGATGCTGGGCCTGGGCACCTGACACCGTCCCCGCCCTCCGGGGCGGGGAACCGTCAGCCCCCGGCC
>NZ_JBSGZJ010000759.1:0-1451 GCF_053610925.1 Streptomyces sp. NPDC054847
GTGGCGCCGAACCCGGCCAGGACCTGACGCCGGCGCTCCAGGACGTGCTCACCGCACAGCCAGTCCGCCCAGATTCGTTTCGGGTATGTCTCCGGCTCGTTGGCGTGCAGCTTCGCGGCCACCCGCCCAAGGCCCTCCGCGTACGCTTGTGCCTCTATCGTCCGGTGATGGAACGTGATGCACGTCTGCAGCTGGTGCTGCGCCATCGTGTGCAACAGCGCCGCCTGCAACGCCCCCAGCCGCTGCCCCCGCACCTCCTCACTGCGCCGCTCCTCGCCCATCAGACGCTCGGGAGTGACGACCTCGTCCCGGAGCTCCAAAACGATGATCTGGTACCGCGCCAGCAACCCACGCGACACAGCAGACGCCAAGGACAGCTTGTAGAGGACAGGCCCGAAGACCTTCTCGTCATCCATGGAAGCCGCCATCTCCCGCGGCAGCGGATCACGCACCCCCTCGGCCACCTCGCGACCGAGCCGCTCCTCCCAGATCCGCGGCGTCGCCGTCAGGTACAGCCGCCGGTACGCCGGGATGACACTCTGATTGTGGACGTCGGCCCACGCCTTACCCATCGACCCCGACGTCCTGTGCGCCTCATCAACCACCGTCAGGTCCATCGGGGCCAGCTGCTGCCCGTAGACGCCCTCGAACGCCTCCGCCAGCACACCCAGCGACGCGTACGTGGCGTAGACGGTCACCGGCCCCTGGCCGTGCCACAACGCCAGCTGCACAGGGTTCGTGGTGGAACGCACCCTCAGACTCCACAGCTCCGGATCGTCCTGGAGCGAACACACGGCAACGGCCGGCCCCTTGTGCCCCGCGTCGTGCCAGGCCGTCACCGTCTGCGTCAGAAGATCCAGCGTCGGCACCAGCACGAGAATGCGCCCCTTGGGCACAAGCCGCTTTGCCGACGCGGCGGCAATAATCGTCTTTCCCGTGCCGCACGCGGCGTGCACCTGCCCGCGAAGGCCGTTCCGGGGGATACCGCCCGGCGGGATATCGAAGCCGCGCACAATGGCGGCAACGGCTTCGACCTGGTGGTCACGCAGTTTCACGGCCATGCCCCGTGTTCTCCTTTTCGCGGAATGTGGCGCGTCATCAGAAAGGAAAGTCCCGGCGTGATGGAGCAGCCCGAGGGATGTGATGTCTGATCCCAGACTCTACACAGCGCTGCACTGTGATGCATCATCCGGGCATCAACTTCCGCCCCCAGAGTGAAGCGTGACCGAATCCTGCCCCGAAGTGGCCGGTGGCATGCTGGCTTGCGGGGTGCTGGCGAGTACGAGTGACCGATCCGGGGGAGTGGTTCGGGCGGAGCGCAGCGGAGCCCGTCACTGCGTGAGGCCGGCACTCGATCGGGCCGACGGACCGTCAGTCCCGTTGTGGGGGTAGTGGCTGGGATTCCCAAGCCCTACACAGGCCCGCGCGTGATGCACCGTCCCCTCGTAGTC
>NZ_JBSGZJ010000760.1:0-1445 GCF_053610925.1 Streptomyces sp. NPDC054847
TCCTCGTAGTCCTTCACCGACACAAGCCGGTCGAGCGCCGACACGGCCAGCGGGACCGTGCGCCGGGTCAGGCCCGGCCCGTCGGCGTCCGCACCGCCCGTCGCGGCCTGCGGGTTGGTCACTCCGGTGACGCCGAGCGGGCGGGTGACCGCCTGGGTGATGCGGTTCGCCCGCACGTTCGCCGCCCGGCCGGTGCCGAAGCGGTAGCGGGCCCGCACGTTCTCGCTCCCGGTCGGCAGCCGGGCGCCGTGCACCCCGTCGCCGAAGGTCACCGTCGTACGGCCGTCGGCCGTGGTGCCCGTGACGTACACACGGTCGCGCGGCCCGCGCCCGGCGAGGCTGTCCACCTCGTGCCACAGCAGCCCGTCGACGCGGATCTCCAGCTCCGGTGTCGCGCCCAGAGGATTGCCGGCGGGCAGCCAGGTCAACGGATACTGCCACAGGGCGAACGTCTGGTTCGGCCGGTCCGTGTTCCCGCTGCCGATCGGCTCGTCGCGGCTCTCGCCGTGCGTCGCCGCCACCACGTTGCCCAGCACGCGCACCGTGTCACGGCGGTAGCGGTACGCCAGCTTCGAGGTGAGCCGCAACCGGGTGTGCACATGGTCGCCCGGCAGCCGCGGATCGATCACCTGCTCCACCCCCGCGACCACCACCAGCTCCGTGCCCGCGACTCCCGAAGCGCCCGGGGAGCCGGGCAGCACGTCCGTCCGCTCCCCGGAGACGATCAGATGCCGTCCGGGCCGCAACCCGTCGTACAGCTCGGCGAGTTCGATCTCGTCGCCGTGCACGTCCTCGCCGAGGGGCTCGTCGGCGGGGCGCAGCGGCTGCCCGTCGGCGTGCACCGTGGTGTCGCGGATGTTGGACAGCAGCACATCGTGCTCGTCCAGCCACGGATCGGCGAGTGTCAGCTCCGTACCGCGGCCCGTGATGCCGTAGTTGGTGTACACCGCCGTGCGGACCGCGGTGACCCGTGTCGTGACGAACCTCAGCTTCTCGTCGCCCGGGATCCCTTCCGGGCCTTCCGCGCCCTTGCGGGGACGCTCGATCGCGACCCAGCTGCCGACCGTGATCGAGTCCCGGACCGAGTCGAGGGGCAGGACATGGCGGTTCGCGGGCTCCGGCACCGTCGCGATGCCGATGACGACGTTCGCGGGCTCGCTGCCGACCGTGTAGGACACCGTCAGCTCGAAGTCACCGTGGCGGATCTGGTGGTGCTCACCGGGGGCCAGGTGCCAGGCCTTCGTGTCACCGTTGTTCACCGCCACATGGACCCGCCCGTCCTCACCCGGACGCGACACGAACAGCGTCCGGTCCGGCAGACCGTCGTGCAGCTGCGCGGTGACCCCGGGCTCCTGCGAGTCCGCGGGCCTTCGGCTCAGCCAGCTCAGATCATGGTCCTGAGCTGCCCGCGTACGCAGTGTGATCCGGCCGGGACCGAGGTCGAA
>NZ_JBSGZJ010000761.1:0-1428 GCF_053610925.1 Streptomyces sp. NPDC054847
GGGGCGGCGCTCTCGGCGGCCACCAGGGCGAGGAACTCGTCCCAGTCGAAGACCCGTTCCGCCCGGTGGGCGGTGATCGGCCCGTGGCACCACAGCACGGGACGCGGGTGGCCGGCGTCGACGAGCGCGTCGCAGTTGCCGGGCGAGTCGTCGAGGAAGACGTCGGTGAACCGGCACGCCTTGTCGGCGGCGATGGTCAGCGAGTCGACGGGGAAGTCCCAGGCGGCCAGCCACGCCGCCGTGCGGTTCCAGGCCAGCTGCGCGGGCACGCCGGTGATCGCGCGGGCCGTCACGTAGTGCAGCCGGTGGCCGGCGCGGGCCAGTTCGCGGACCGCCTCGAGCGCGCCGGGCAGCGGGGCGCCCTCGGTGAACACGACGTTGTCGTGCACCCCCCGCCCGCACAGCGCGAAGAACTCCTGCTCGCTCAGGCCCCATTGGTGCACGTACCAGTCCCATGACTCGGCCTTCGCAGAGCACGGGCGTCCCAGGGTGTGCTCGGCGTAGCGGGCGACGACGTCGACGAAGGGGTAGAGCACCCCGTCGATGTCGAGACCGATGTCCAGTGTGCGGGTCACGGCTGCCTCCTTGACCTCGTACCGCGTGGAGACGGCCGCCGGCTCCCGGATCCCCGGGGGGTGGTGCCGCCCGGTCGGCATCGTGGACCGCCGCCCGCAACGCCGTCGCAACGTGCCCGCGAGGGGCGGGCCGGCAGGACGGGGCGGGGGGACTTGCACCGCGCTTGCTCCCGGCGGGATTTGCTGGCCTGTGGACGTGGGACCGTTCGCCAACGCCGAAAGGCAGATTCTGTGACGCAGCAGCACGAACATGCCGAAGCCATCGCCGTCGTCGGGATCGGGTGCCGCCTGCCGGGCGGGATCGACACCCCTGACGCGTACTGGACGTTCCTGACCGAGGGCCGTGAGGCCGTCGGCGATCTGCCCGAGGGACGCTGGGACGCCTACCGGGGCCGGCCGGGCGCGGCGCGTGCGCTGGCCGGCGCGCCGCGGCGGGGCGCGTTCCTCGCCGACGCGGCCGGTTTCGACGCCGCGTTCTTCGGGATCACCCCGCGCGAGGCGGAGCTGATGGACCCCCAGCAGCGGCTGACGCTGGAGGCGGGCTGGGAGGCGCTGGAGGACGCGGGGATCGCCCCGCACACCCTGGCCGGTTCTGATGCGGGCGTGTTCATGGGCGCCGGGTCCGACGACTACGGGCGGCAGATGCTCGAGGACCTGCCCGCGATCGAGGCCTGGTCGGGGATCGGCGCGTCGCTGTGCGCGATCGCCAACCGCCTCTCCTACGTCCTCGATCTGCGCGGGCCCAGCCTCGTCGTCGACACGGCCTGTTCGTCCTCGCTGGCCGCACTGCACCTGGCCTGTCAGAGCCTGCGGGCCCGCGAGTGCACGCACGCCCTGGCGGGCGGTGTGCATC
>NZ_JBSGZJ010000762.1:0-1425 GCF_053610925.1 Streptomyces sp. NPDC054847
GGGCCAGAACCCAAGATCTTCACGAGCCTTCTAGTACTCCAGCCGTAGATCGCTGGTGCGCCGTCCGACCGACCGCGCCTACGGGTGCGTGTCCGTGATCGCGATGATCTCATCGAGGCGGTCCAGGGCGGTCTGTAGGTCGTCGACCTTGGCCTGGATACGGTCGCGCTCGGCGCGCAGCATGGCTCGTTGCTCGGCGTCGGTGTGCCCGGAGTCCCAGCACGGAAGGAGTTCGGTGATCCTTCGGCTGGTGAGGCCGGCGGCGAACATCTGCTGGAAGAAGCGCACCAGGGCGACTGCGTCCTGCCGGTAGAGGCGCTGGCCGGATGGGCTGCGCTCCGCGATGAGCAGTCCTTGCTGCTCGTAGTAGCGCACGGCGCGTACCGAGACGCCGGCGCCCCGCGCCACCTCGCCGATGCGGACCAGCCGCTCGGCCGCGGCCTGCGTGACGGTCATGGTGATTCCTCTCACCCCGGTCCTGACGACCAGCACTTGCCTCTGACGTCAACGTCAGGTTTTAGCGTACCGGACATGGATATCAACAACTCAGTTGCCCTTGTCACCGGAGCCAACCGCGGCCTGGGCCGCGCCTTCACCCAGTGCCTGCTCGAACGGGGCGCCCGCAAGGTCTACGCGACGGCCCGCCGACCGGAGACCGTGGACCTGCCCGGGGTCGAGGTGCTGCCCCTCGACATCGCCGATCCCGCATCCGTGAGGGCTGCCGCCGAGGCCGCCCCGGACGTCTCGCTGCTCATCAACAACGCGGGAATCAGTACGGGGACCGACCTGGTGACCGGTTCGCTGGACGCGGTGCGGCACGAGCTGGAGACCAACATGTTCGGCCACCTGGGAATGATCCGGGAGTTCGCGCCGGCGCTCGCCAGGAACGGCGGGGGCGCGATCGTCAACGTCCTCTCCGCCATGTCGTGGTTCGGGAGCAAGGGTGCCAATGCCTACCACCTGACCAAGGCCGCCGCCTGGGCCATGACCAACGGCGTCCGCCTGGAGCTCGCCGAGCAGGGCACGCTCGTCACAGCGGTACACCTCGGCCTGGCCGACACCGACATGGCCGCGGGCTGGCCCGTGGACAAGATCGCTCCGTCGGACCTGGCCGACGCGGCGCTCGACGGTGTCGAGGCGGGCTCCGCCGAGGTCCTCGCCGACCAATGGAGTCGGGACGTCAAGTCCCGGCTGCCGCTGACGCCGGAAGAGTTCAACGCCGCAATGGACCGCGCCCTGGCGGCGCTGATGGCGGCCTGAGGGGTCCCTCGGGCCGCACGGACTTCGGCCGGCTGCTTCTGAGGTCGGTCAATTGATACCCCATCCGCCAGTTGTGGATCTTCATGCTGTGGCCTCGCGTCGGCGGTAGTGGCAGTTACGGGCTCGGGCCTGGTGTCGGCGGCGCCATAGGGACCAGCGCAGGCG
>NZ_JBSGZJ010000763.1:0-1423 GCF_053610925.1 Streptomyces sp. NPDC054847
GGTCGCGGCCGGTGTGCCGGCGGGCGAACTGCGCGACCGGGTGGAGACGGAGACGTCGCCCGACTCACCGATGATCGCGATCACCGGCACGTCCACCGATCCGGACCAGGCCGCCGACATCGCCAACGCCGTGGCCGACGCCGTTTTCGTGAGCAGCAATCAGGTGTCCAAGAACACCGGCGTCTCACTGACCCTCTTCTCGCAGGCCGTCTCCCCGGACGAGTCGGTCTCCCCGTCGCTGCCGGTCGCCGCCGCGGTCGGCGGCTGCGCGGGCGGTCTGATCGGCGGACTGGCGCTGCTCGTGGGACCGCGCCGCAGGGCTGCCGTCACCACCGCCGGGGTGCCCGCGCCCGCGCACCCCGCCGAACCGGTGGGCGAACGGGAGCTGGTGTGACCCCCGGCGGCGGGCGGCGCGTCTCCGTCACCCTCTGCCGCGATCCGGAGGCCTTCGCCGCACTGGAGCCGGAGTGGAACCGGCTGTACGACGACTGTGCCACCGCCACCCCCTTCCAGAGCCACGCCTGGCTCCACTCCTGGTGGCGGTCCTACGGCACGAGCGGCCGGCTGCGCGTCGTCCTCGCCCGCCGCGACGGCCGGCTGATCGGCGCCGCTCCGTTGACGCTGACGCACGCACCCATGCCGCTGCTCGTGCCGATGGGCGGCCGGATCTCCGACCACTGCGACGTACTCGTCGACGGCGGCGACGTCCGGACCGCGGTCGGGGCCTTGGAGCGGGGCCTGCACAGAGCGGCACGCCACGCGGTGATCGACCTGCGCGAGGTGCGTCCCGGCGCGGCGGCGGAGCGGCTCTACGAGAGCTGGAAGGGCGCCCGTGCCCGGCTCACCGACTCGGTCTGCATGGAGCTGCCGGCCGCCCCCGTCGAGGAGCTCGCCAAGCGGATGACGAGTCCCAGGGCGCAGCGTGTGCGCGCCAAACTGCGCAAGATCGACGCGTTGAAGATCGAGGCACACCCGGTGCCCGAGGCGGAGGTCGCGGAGGCGGTCGCGAACCTGCTGCGGCTGCACGAACTCCAGTGGCGCGGCCGCGGCGTCAACCCGGAGCATCTCAGGCCCCGGTTCGCCGCCCATCTGGTGCGCGCCACCCGGGCGATGGCCCGCCGCGGGGAGGCCGTCCTGACGGAGTTCCGGATGGAGGGCGAGGTCGTCGCGGCCGCGCTCACCCTGCGCTCGGGCAGCATGGCGGGCGGCTATCTGTACGGGGCGGACCCCGTGCTGCGGGACCGCAAGGCCGACGTGGCGACCATGCTGCTGCGCCACGACGCGCAGCAGGCGGCCGACGAGGGGCGGGGCGTGCTCAGCCTGCTGCGGGGGGCGGAGCCGTACAAGAACCACTGGCGTCCGGAGACCGTCACCAACCAGCGGCTGCTGCTCGCCCCGGCTTCTCTGGAGCCCCTGCTGCGGC
>NZ_JBSGZJ010000764.1:0-1387 GCF_053610925.1 Streptomyces sp. NPDC054847
CGCGGCGGCGGCCGGGGACGCCGGCCCGCAGCTGCTGGACGCGGTGGCGCACGCCCTGGAGGGCTGCCGGCGTATCGGGCACGACCTGGTGGTGGGTCCGGCGCGCAGTGTGCCGCTGGACGTCGCGATCGAGGTGTGCGCGGCGCCCGGTCATCAGCACGGTCGGATCCTGGCCGAGCTGTACCGGCTGCTGGGCAGCCGGCGCCTTCCCGGCGGGCGGCTCGGCTTCTTCCACCCGGACGCGCTGACGTTCGGCGAACCGGTGCGGCTGAGCCGCCTGGTGGCCGCGGCGGCCGCCGTGCAGGGAGTGGAGAGCGTGCGGGTGACCCGGCTCCAGAGGCTCTTCGAACCGACCGCTTCGTATCCGGACCACATCGACCACACGGCACTGGAGGCAGGCGTGCTGCGGCTCGGCCCGCTGGAGATCGCGCGTTGCGACAACGACCCCGACCGGCCCGAGAACGGGCGGCTGTCCATCGAGCTCGGCGGAGGTGCGCGATGACCGGCGCGTGCGGCTGCGGCTGCGGCGGCCACGACGAGCGTCACGCGCCGAGGGCGCTGTACAACCCTCCGGGCCGCAGCGCCCTGGACTACCGGGTGGGCGAGTACGGCTCGTTCCTGGCGGCCATGCTGGACCGGCTGGCCTCGCCCGCCTATCCGGCGCTGCGCGGCCTGACCGCCCGTACGCCCGACGATCCGGCCATAGGCCTGCTCGACTCGTGGGCGGTGGTCGGTGATCTGCTCACCTTCCACTCGGAGCGGATCGCCGACGAGGCGTATCTGCGGACCGCCGACGAACACCGTTCGCTGGTGCTGCTGGGCCGGCTGGTGGGGCACCGGCCGCGGCCGGGGATCGCCGCCGACACCCTCCTCGCGTACTCCCTCGACCGCGATCCGCGGGACCCGGACATCTCCGTGGTGATTCCGCGGGGCGCGCGCAGCAACAGCGTGCCGACGACGTCCGGCGAGGACTCGCAGGTCTTCGAGACGAGCGAGGACCTGACGGCGCGGGCGTCGTGGAACACGCTGTCGGTGCGCAGGCGGCGGCCGTCGCTGCTGACGCCGGAGGACCTGGCACGGCGTTCGGAGATCTTCGTGTCGGGAACGTCCACCGCGCTGACGGCGGGCGACCGGCTGCTGTTCGTCTTCGCGGGCGAGGAGGGCGGGCCGGAGGGACGGCGGTTGCTGCTGCCGGTGGCCCGGATCCGTACCGACCGCGAGGACGACGTGACGGCGATCGGGCTGCCGCAGTCGGCGCCGCCGATGCTGGCCGAGCTGGTCGACGAGCTGCGCGAGTGGATCACGGAGGACGAGCGGGAGGTCGAGGACGGGGAACCGACGCCGGCCAACCCCAATCCGCGTCCGGTCAGCCGGTACATCGCGGAGT
>NZ_JBSGZJ010000765.1:0-1349 GCF_053610925.1 Streptomyces sp. NPDC054847
ACGCCCACCCCCCCTACCCGGCGCAGCCGGCCCCCGCGCCCCACCCGCCCCCCGTCGTCGGCAATGGGACGGCGATGCTGTTCAACCCGAACAACCATGCCGCGGAGGGCGGTCCGGCGACGACCGAGATGGAACGCGAGTGTGTCGCCGCGCTCGGTGCGATGTTCGGTCTTCAGGAGCCGCTGGGCCATCTGACGACCAGCGGCACGATGGCGAACCTGGAGGCGCTGTACGTGGCGCGCGAGTCCCATCCGGGGCGGGGTGTCGCCTACAGCTCCGAGTGCCATTACACGCATGAGCGGATGTGCCATGTGCTGGGCGTGGAGGGCCACCGGGTGCCGGTCGACGCGCGGGGCCGTATCGACCTCGAGGCGCTGGAGCGGCTGCTGGCCACGGGCCGGGTCGGGACCGTGGTGGTGACGCTGGGGACGACGGGGCTGGGCGCGGTCGACGAGGTGCACGAGGTGCTGCCGATGGCGCGCCGCCACGGGGCGCGGGTGCATGTGGACGCGGCGTACGGCGGTTTCTACGCGCTGCTGGGCCGTTCCGCGGACCCGGTGGGCCTGGACGCGCGGCCGTGGGCGGCGGTCGCCGGGTGCGACTCGGTGGTGGTCGACCCGCACAAGCACGGTCTGCAGCCCTACGGCTGCGGGGCGGTGCTGTTCAACGACCCGGGGGCCGGGCGGCATTTCGCGCACGACTCCCCCTACACGTACTTCACGCAGGCGGAGCTGCATCTGGGCGAGATCAGCCTGGAGTGCTCGCGGGCGGGTGCGGCGGCGGCCGGTCTGTGGCTGACGCTGCAACTGCTGCCGCTGACCCGGGAGGGTTTCGGCGAGATGCTCGCCGCGAGCCGCCGGGCGGCGCTCCGCTGGGCGGACCTGCTGGCCGGCTCCGATGTGCTGGAGCTGTACCAGCGGCCGGATCTCGACATCGTCACGTATGTGCCGGCGGTGCGGCCGTTCTCGCTGCTGTCCGTCGACGCGGCCTGTGAGCGGCTGCTGCACGAGGGCATGTACGCGGCCGACGATCCGGTGTTCCTGAGTGTGCTGCGCGCGGACGCCGACGCGTTCGCCCGGCGTCATCCGCGGGTTGTGCGGGACGCCGGTGCGGCACGGGTGATGCGCAGTGTCCTGATAAAGCCGGAGGCCGAGCTCCGTCTCGACCGGCTCCACGCCAGGGTGGAGCAGCTGGCCGCCCTGGCCGCCGGGAGGCAGTAGGCCCCTTTCTTCTTCGCGGGCCGGTCCGCCGGCGAGCGGGACCTGGTGCCGCCCTCCGTGAGGCGCGGGCGCGGGCACGGCTTCCGCCGTGTCCGGCGCCGGCGGCGCGGCGGGCCGGCGGCCGGGACC
>NZ_JBSGZJ010000766.1:0-1343 GCF_053610925.1 Streptomyces sp. NPDC054847
GGCCGTAGGGGGAGTTTGAGGGCACCGCGCGGAGCGCGGTACGCCGCCCGCAGGGCGGTACCGGGCCCGGGGCCTGCCCCGGTTCCGGGAAGGGGCGGGGAGGGGAACAGGCCCGCCGCAGGCGCTGCGCGTCAGCGCGTCGTCGCGCCCCGGCCCGTCGCCGTGCCCTTCACCGCGTCCAGCGCGTACACGCACCGGTCCTTGCTGCACGCGTACACCACACCGTTCCGTGCCACCGGCGACCCCGTGATCTCGCCGCCGGTCGCCAGCTTCCAGCGGAGCTGGCCGCCGCTCGCGTCGAGCGTGTAGAGGACGTGGTCGGCGGAGCCGAAGTGGACGCGGCCGTCCGCGACGACCGGTGTGCCGACGACCTCGCCGCCGGCCGCGAAGCGCCACATAGGGGTGCCGGTCACGGCGTCGAGGGTGTAGAGCGCCGAGCCGCTGCCGACGTGGACGTTGCCTGCCGCGACGAGCACCGGCTCGCTGGACTGGCGGGCCTCCGTCGCGATGCGCCACCGGTCCTTGCCGGTGGTGGCGTCCAGCGCGTAGACGGTGCCGAGGTAGTCGGCGAGGTACACGCCGCCGCCGGTCACGGCGGGGCCGGGCGCGAACGCGGGCGGCGAGAGGAACACCGCGGGTGCCTCGAAGTGCCAGCGCACCAGTCCGGACGTGATGTCGACGGCGAGCACCCGCGTGCCGGCGGAGACGTACACGTAGCCGTCGGGCGCGGGCTGCACCCGTACGGGCACGTTCCCGCACGAGGCGGCGTCCCCGATCGGGTACGACCAGCGTTCGTCGCCGGTGCGGGCTTCGAGGGCGCGCAGCCGCGCGTCCTTCCACACGTAGACCGTGTCGCCGAAGATCGCGGGGCCGGCCTCCGGTGTCTCGAAGTCGCTCTGGGCGCCCGTGATCTCCCACAGCTTCTCGCCGTTGGAGGCCTCCCATGCCTGCACGCCGCCGCCGCGGGTGCCGGTGAGGACGGTGCCACGGTCGACCTTGAGGGAGTACACCCAGGCGTCGGTCTGGAGCCGCCAGCGTTCGTTGCCGGTGGCGGCGTCGAGCGCGTACAGCGTCGGCCCGTCGGAGGCGTGGATACGGCCGGCGGCGACGGCCATCGCCCAGGCCACGTCCCGTGTCTTGAACTGGCGGCGGCCGGTCCCGACGTCCAGCGCGTGCACCTCGAACGAGGTGACGTACAGCAGGTCGCCGTCGACGACCGGTGTTCCCCACACGTCGTTCGACATGCGGAAACGCCAGGGCCGCCAGTGGGCGGGGCCGGGGTCCGGCGCCTGCGCGGGGGGCGGGACGGGTGACGGCGGCGCGGCCACCGCGCCGCCGTGGGC
>NZ_JBSGZJ010000767.1:0-1337 GCF_053610925.1 Streptomyces sp. NPDC054847
CACGTGGACGGAGCGGGCCGCGCCGCCGTCCAGCAGGGCGGTCAGCTCCTGGGCGGCGATCCGCCCGAAGGTCACCGGGTCGCGGGAGAGTGCGGTGAGGAAGGGATGGACCATGCGGCACAGCACCGAGTCCTCCCACGACACGACCGACACATCGCCGGGGACCGAGAGGCCGAGGCCGGTGACGACCGCCGCACCGGCGGCCGCCATCACGTCGTTGTCGTACACCAGCGCCGTCGGCCGGCTGCCCGAGGTGAGGACCCGGCGGGTCACGGCCGCGCCCTCGGTGTCGGAGTAGTCGGTGGGCACCGAGCGGACCTCGGCCAGACCACGGCGCTCGGCCTCCGCACGCAGTGAGCGGATACGCCGGTCGGTGTGGGCGAGCGAGGACAGGCCGGCGATGTGCACGATCCGGCGGTGGCCGAGCTCGTGCAGCCGGCCCACCACGTGGGCCATGGCCCCGGTGTCGTCGGCCCGCACCTGCGACAGGTTCGGATGTTCCTCCGGGAGACCGCCGATGACGACGCCGGGCAGGCCGAGCTCGTCCAGCAGCGCCGGCCTCGGATCCTCGGTGCGGGGGTCGACGACGAGAACGCCGTCGACCCGGTGCTCCGCCCACCAGCGCCGGTAGACGGCGCACTCGGCGTCCACGTCCTCCACCACCTGGAACAGCAGGCCGAGTTGGCGCTCCGAGAGGACCTCCTGGATTCCGGAGACGAGCTGGAGGAAGAACGAGTCCACGCCCAGGGTGGTGGCGGGCCGCGCGAGGACCAGCCCCACCGTCGCCGCGCCTTCCCCGGACAGCGCGCGGGCGGCGGTGCTCGGTCGCCAGCCCAGCTGCTCGGCGACCCGGCGGACCCGGTCCCGGGTGATCTCGGAGACGCCGGGGCGGTCGTTGAGCGCGAACGAGACAGCGCTCTCCGAGACCCCGGCGCGCCGGGCGATGTCCTTCATCGTCGGCCGCCGCGCGGGTGCGCGTCTGCTCGGCGGAGTGTCCTTGGCGGACGGGGTGCTGGCAGTCACCCGGACCCCCTTCCCGTGGTCCCCCGGCCCGTCGGCGAACCGGGCCGTGCGCATCCTATGGCCTGCGGCGGGCAAGGTCGAACGATCGCCGCCCATGACTAATGCGCTTGAGTCGTACGAGCCTAAAGCGCATTAGTCGATCAATGCAAGATTGCCGATTGAGGCGGCTGACCTGGGCTGACTCGCGGTTGAAGGGATTTAGTCGGCGAATCTGTTGACTTTCTCCGGCGGTGCAATGCAAGGTCTGCTGGGCAAACGGCCGCCGCCCGCTTCCGCGGCGCCGGCCGCCGTTGCCCGTCACGCGTCTGGTCCGA
>NZ_JBSGZJ010000768.1:0-1326 GCF_053610925.1 Streptomyces sp. NPDC054847
GCCCTGGACGGTCTCGAACCCGGCGCCCGCCATCGCCATCGCGCCGCGCCCCATGACCCGGCGCAGCAGGACGGAGCGGCGGCAGATCAGCCGGGCGGCGTCCGCCGCGCCGAGCACCCCGGCGCTGACCGCGGCCGCGATCTCGCCGACCGAGTGGCCCACCACGGCGGCCGGCGTCAGGCCCTTGGAGCGCAGCAGGGCGTCCAGGGCGACCTGCACCACGAAGATCATCGGCTGGACGTGGTCGGTCCCGCCCAGCGGCCCCTCGCTCAGCACCCGCCGCGGCGAGATGCCGAGCTCCTCGGCGAAGACAGGCTCCAGCCGGTCGACCGCCGCGGCGAACACCGGCTCGGTGGCCAGCAGTTCGCGGCCCATGCCCTCCCACTGCGAGCCGTGCCCGGAGAACACCCACACCGCGCCGCCCCCGCCACCGGGCAGGACCTGGCCCGCGACCGCGGCCGGCGCGGTGCCGCCCTCGGCGATCACCTCGAGCGCCGCGGCGAGCCCGCCGTGATCCTGCGCGACGGCCGCGGCCCGGTGCACGGCATGGCTGCGGCGGGCCATCAGCGTGTGCGCGACACCGTCCAGGGGCGCGCCGGCGCCCTCGCCCCGCAGCCAAACCGCGAGCGAGGCGGCCTGCGCCCGCACATCGTCCCCGGACGCCCCGGACACCACGAACAGCCCCGGACCCGCCGCATCGCCCGAGCCCTCGGTGGCATCCGCGGCCGCGTTCCCGGCCGCCGCGCCCGTCCCCGTACCGGCCGCCGCGCCCGTCCCCGTACCGGCCGTGGCGGTGTCCGCCGTGGCCGGGGCCTGTTCCAGTACCACGTGGCCGACGGTGCCTCCGTAGCCGAAGCCGGACACCCCGGCCCGCCGTACCGTGTCCTGCGCGGGCCAGGGCACCGGCTCCGTGGGCACGGCCAGCCCCGAGGCGGCCCAGTCGATGTCGGGGTTGAGCTCATGGACGTTCGCGGTCGGCGGGATCACACCGTGCTGGAGCGCCAGCACGGCCTTGATCACCCCGGCGACCCCGGCGCCCGCCTCCAGATGCCCGATGTTGGCCTTCACCGACCCGATCAGGCACGGCCGCTCCGCGGCCCGTCCGGCCCCGAACACCCGGGCCAGCGCGCCCACTTCCACCGGATCGCCCACCCGGGTCCCGGTGCCGTGCGCCTCCACGAAGGACACCGACAGCGCCTCGACGCCGCCCTGTTCGAGCGCGGCCCGCACCACCCGCTCCTGCGCGGCGCCGCTGGGCGCCATGATCCCGTTCGTGCGGCCGTCCTGCGCCAGCGCGCTGCCGCGGATCACGGCCCGTACCGGGTC
>NZ_JBSGZJ010000769.1:0-1325 GCF_053610925.1 Streptomyces sp. NPDC054847
CCGTATGAGGTTGTCCACGCGGCGCCGTCTCCCCGAGACGGACGGCGCCGTGCGGTTCTTCACCGGCCGGACTGGGCTCAGCTCTCGGCCAGAATGTGCGACAGCTCCGTGTCGAGATCGAAGTGCCGGTGCTCGGTGCCTGGCGGCACCGCTGCGTCCGTCCGCTTGAGGAACGATTCCAGGGCCCGCGCCGGGGCCTCCAGCAGGGCTTCGCCCTCCGGGGAGCTCAGCGCGATGCAGACGACGCCCTGGCCATGGCTGCGTGAGGGCCAGACCCGTACGTCGCCCGTGCCGGTGGGCCGGTGCAGGCCCTCGGCGAGAAGGTCGCGGGCGAAGACCCACTCGACCGTCTCTTCGGCTCCGGTGTGGAAGGTGGCGTGCACGGCATAGGGATCGGCCGTGTCATACCGCAGGCCCGCGGGTACAGGCAGTGAGGACTCGCTCGATACAACGAGGCGCAGGTGCAGCTCGCAGCTGACCGTGGTGTTCATAAGCGCCAGGGCCTTTCGCTCAGTGTGCGCTCGGGGATTCGCACGTCGGCGAAATCGACATGCCACCTACGGTGCCGTTGTAAACCCCTCTGACCGTTTTGGGATCCTTCAGGTCGCTCGTACGGCGGTGCATTACTTTGCGTTATACGGCCATTCTGGTGACGGAGTTCGATCCGGTAGATTTGGATTCATGAACGCGCAGAGTGACGAGCGGGACGAGGCCGTCGCGGCGACGACGACCGACCCCGCCACGGGGGACGTGACGGACGGAGCGGCACAGCCGCTCCAGGAGGCGGCGAAGGAGGAACCGGCGCTCGGCTCGAGGGCGCCGCACTTCATCAAAAGGTCCAAGCCGCTGCATGTGAGCTGGCAGGTCGGCGTCTTCATCGTCGGCCTGGCCGTGGTCGGCGCCGGCGTGTCCATGCTGGTGCTGCCCGGACCGGGCTGGGTCGTGATCTTCGGCGGTATGGCGATCTGGGCGACCGAGTTCGTCTGGGCCCAGCTCGTGCTGCGCTGGACCAAGCGCAAGGTCACGGAGGCGGCCCAGCGGGCGCTCGACCCGAAGGTCCGGCGGCGCAACATCATCCTCACGACGATCGGTCTGGTCATCGTCGCGGCGCTCTGCGGCATCTATCTCTGGAAGTTCGGCCTCGCCCTGCCGTGGGACATCGACGAGTGACCGCCAAGTGGTCCGGGGCACCGGCTGACATGCGGTAATGTTTGCCGTGCGCCCGGGCGATTAGCTCAGTGGGAGAGCGCTTCGTTCACACCGAAGAGGTCACTGGTTCGAACCCAGTATCGCCCACCCGGAACGGATGCCCCGGAGACTTGACG
>NZ_JBSGZJ010000770.1:0-1321 GCF_053610925.1 Streptomyces sp. NPDC054847
CAGCAGGCCCTCCGTCATCCGGGACCACCGGTTCGAACGGCAACCGACATACCGAACGAGCCGCATCTGTGCGGCCGACCAAGAGAGCGAGACAACCATGACGACCAGCAGACGCACCGTGCTGACAGCGGCGGTGGGAGCCGCGGCGACAGCGGCAGCAGCGGCGACGACCCCGGCCGCTGCCGCCGGCACGACGACGGCCCCGCAAGGGACACGCGGCACGCGCGACCCGGTCCGGCAGCGATTCGGATCCCTGGCCGACGGCACCGGCGTCGACCTGTGGACGCTCCAGAACGACGGCATCCGTCTGCGCGTGCTGTCGTACGGCGGCATCGTCCAGGGCCTGGAGGTGCCGGACCGCCGGGGGAGCTGGGTGAACGTGTCCCTCGGCTTCGACAACCTGGACGACTACGTGGCGAAGAGCCCGTACTTCGGTGCGGTGATCGGCCGTTACGGCAACCGCATCGCCGGCGGCAGGTTCACGCTGGACGGGACCACCTACCGTCTCCCGGCGAACGACGGTCCGAACAGCCTGCACGGCGGGGACCAGGGCTTCGACAAGCGGGTCTGGGACGTCGAACCGTTCCGGCGGGGCGCCGACACCGGGCTCACGCTGCGGCGCGTCAGCCCCGACGGCGAGATGGGGTACCCCGGCACGCTCACGGTCCGGGTCGACTACATCCTCACGGCACGGGGCGAGTTCCGCGTCGACTACGAGGCGACGACGGACCGGGTCACCGTCGTGAACCTCACCAACCATACGTACTTCAACCTCGCGGGCGAGGGAAGCGGCACCGTCCACGACCACCGGCTGCGTATCGACGCCACCCGCTACACGCCGGTGGACGCCACCCTCATCCCGACGGGCGCCCTGGCGCGCGTCGCCCGGACGCCCTTCGACTTCCGGCTGGGCAAGCCCATCGGCGAGGACATCCGCCAGGGGCACGAGCAGATCCTCCTGGGGCAGGGGTACGACCACAACTTCGTGCTCGACAAGGGGATCACCGCGCAGCCGCGGAAGGCCGTCACGGTCACCGAGCCCACGTCGGGGCGGGTCATGACGATCGCCACCACGGAGCCGGGCCTGCAGTTCTACAGCGGCAACTTCCTCGACGGCACCCTGAAGGGCACCTCGGGCCGGGTGTACCGGCAGGGCGACGGGTTCTGCCTGGAGACCCAGCACTTCCCCGACTCGCCCAACCGGCCGGAGTTCCCCACCACCGTGCTCCGCCCGGGACAGGTGTACCGGTCCTCGACCGTGCACTCCTTCGGCACGCTCTGACCGGGACGCCCACAGCACCGTGCCCCGGCCCTCCGCAGC
>NZ_JBSGZJ010000771.1:0-1320 GCF_053610925.1 Streptomyces sp. NPDC054847
GGGCCACCGCGCCCGCCGCTTCGAGCGCCGTCTCCGGTTCCGGCATCGGCTGCGCCACGGCGTCCTGGAGGGAGCTCGGTCGGCCGGTCGCGGCCGCCACATGAGCTCCCTCGACGGTCACCCGGTCGGAGACCAGGTCCGCCCCGTGCACGACATGGGCCTCGCCCATGGCAGCCGTACCCGTGAGGGTGTCGAAGATCAGTTGTCCGGCGAGGGCGCCGGCGAGGGCGTCAGCGACCGGCCGTGGTGCGGGCGTGACGCCCTCGGCGTCCGCCCAGGCGAGCGCCCGGTCCCGGAACGCCGTCCAGGTACGGGCCCGGCCGGGTCCGGTGAGGGCGGGGCCGACGAGGGTGACCCGTCCGCCGAGCAGCAGCGGCACGTAGGGGACGTGCTCCGGGAGTTCGGGGACTTCGGCCCCGGTGGCGTCGAGGACGGCGTCCGTCCCGTCGTACGTGTCGCCCGCGTCCAGCGATCCGGTGACCGTCACGTCCGCCACGCCGGCCCTGCGCAGGCCGCGGGCGGCCGGGCCGGTCGCCTCCGGGGCGCCTGCGACGGTCACCCGCGCGGTGCGCAGCCGCTGGAAGGCCGCGTACGGGTCGTCGTGCAGGGACTCCAGGCGGGCCAGCGGTTCGGGGTGCCGCTCGCGCACCGCCGCGGGCGGTTCGGGCGCGGTGAGGGCGGCGGTGTCGAGGAGCATGCCGTTCTCGCGGAGCTTCGCGACCAGGTGGCGGACGGCGGGGCGGGCCCGTTCGGTGCCGATGGCGGCGACGAGTTCGTCCTCGGTGGCGCCTTGTTCCAGCAGGGGCACGCATCCTTCGGCGACCGCGTGGAGGACGTCGGAGCCGCGGAGCACGAAACTGGCGCGGGCACCGCTGAAGTAGACGCCGCCGGGGACCGGCGCGAAGTGGAGGTCCGGTCGTGCCCTGAGCTTCATGACTGCTTCCCCTCGTCGGCGCGGTGGTAGGTGAACCGCCCGCCCGCCTCACGGCCGACCTCGACGACCCACTCGGTGGCGTGCGTGCCGTCGACGACGGACGGCAGGGCCTCCTCCAGGTAGCTGCCGCCTGTGTCCGCGCCGCGGCGCTCCAGCATCCGCGGCAGGACGCGGGTGCTGAGGGCGCTCGTGAGGTCGACGTACTGAGGCTTCTGCTGGAGCCGCTTGGACTGCACGTCGGGTGCACCCACCGACAGCGGGCCCTCGTCCTCGGGGGCGGTCTTGATGACGACCTCCTCGGCCACACCGTGGCGGGCACGCCAGGCGTTGATGGCGAGGAGCCGGTCGTGCTCCTCGGGGCCGGCGGCGACGGCGGCGGCGAGTTC
>NZ_JBSGZJ010000772.1:0-1316 GCF_053610925.1 Streptomyces sp. NPDC054847
CCCTTCCGCTGTGTGGCGGGCCCGCCGGGGGCGGCCCGCCGCGGCGGACGCCGGTCCGCGAGGAGACCGGTGAACTTGCCGATGCCCTACCGGGGTCGGGGCCCCGACGGTGGTACCGCCATCAACACGGCGGTACGCGACCGGCACGGCGGACTCCTGGTGACGACGGGTCAGGTCCTGCGGCGCGTAACCGCCTCGACCCGAGAGGACCCTCCTCGTGCACCTCACCCCCACGAGCCGCACCCGCCGCCGTTCCCTGCTGGGCGCGGCGGCCGCAGCGGCGGCAGCCCTGTGCGCCACCCTCCTGCCCGGCACGCAGGCCCAGGCCGCCGACAACCCGTACGAGCGCGGTCCCGCTCCGACCGTCGCCTCCATCGAGGCCTCGCGCGGCCCGTACTCGGTCTCCGAGACGTCCGTCTCCTCGCTGGCCGTCACGGGCTTCGGCGGCGGCACCATCTACTACCCGACGTCCACCGCGGACGGCACGTTCGGGGCCGTCGCCATCTCGCCCGGCTTCACCGCCTACGAGTCGTCCATCGCGTGGCTCGGTCCGCGGCTCGCCTCCCAGGGCTTCGTGGTCTTCACCATCGACACCAACAGCATCTACGACCAGCCCGGCAGCCGGGGCGACCAACTCCTCGCCGCGCTCGACTACCTGACCCAGCGCAGCTCGGTCCGCGGCCGGATCGACAGCACCCGGCTCGGGGTCATGGGCCACTCCATGGGCGGCGGCGGCACGCTCGAGGCCGCCAAGACCCGTCCCTCGCTGCAGGCGGCGATCCCGCTGACCGGCTGGAACACGGACAAGACCTGGCCCGAACTGCGCACACCCACCATGGTGATCGGCGCCGACGGTGACACCGTCGCCTCCGTCTCCTCGCACTCGGAGCCGTTCTACCAGTCGCTGCCGGCGTCGCTCGACAAGGCGTACCTGGAGCTCAACAACGCCAACCACTTCACCCCGAACAGCAGCAACACCACGATCGCGAAGTACAGCATTTCGTGGCTGAAGCGGTTCATCGACAACGACACCCGGTACGAGCAGTTCCTCTGCCCGCTGCCGCGGCCCAGCCTGACCATCGAGGAGTACCGGGGCAACTGCCCGCACGGTTCCTGAGCCTCCCACGGCACCTTTGGCGGCGGTCGCGAGCGCTTGCGGCCGTCGCCGTTCCGCTGTGCCACCGCACGCCCGCGGCCCGCCCCGGTTGGGCGCCGGCACAGTGCGGGGGCCGCTCTTCCGGCGCGACACCGCAGGTGACAGGGGCGAGGGGACGTCCGCCGCGCCCGGACGGATGGCTTCCGCCGCAGTTTACGCG
>NZ_JBSGZJ010000773.1:0-1315 GCF_053610925.1 Streptomyces sp. NPDC054847
CTACACTGATGTATACGAGGTGGCATCGGCTACTGGTATTAATATATCGCAGACGACAGCTCCAGCTCCACCACGGTCTCCGCGGCCAGCCCGCAGGACCTCAAGCGCGACCCGGGGACGGTCGCCGCGGTCGCCGCGAACGCGCTGCCCAGCGTGGTCACCATCGAAGCCAAGTCGGGCGGCGGCGGCATCGAAGGCTCCGAGGGTGAGGGCGAGGGCGGAACGGGAACCGGCTTCGTCTACGACAAGGAGGGCCACATCCTCACCAACAACCATGTGGTCGCCTCCGCGGCCGAGGGCGGCACCCTGTCGGCGATCTTCTCCAACGGCAAGAAGTACGACGCCGAGGTCGTCGGCCGGGCGCAGGGCTACGACGTGGCCGTCCTCAAGCTGAAGAACGCCCCCTCCGGCGTCGACCCGCTGGCACTCGGCGACTCGGAGAAGGTCGCGGTCGGCGACTCGACCATCGCCATCGGCGCCCCCTTCGGGCTGTCGAACACCGTCACCACCGGAATCATCAGCGCGAAGAACCGGCCGGTCGCGTCCGGCGACGGGTCGAGCGGCAACAACTCCTACATGAGTGCGCTGCAGACCGACGCGTCCATCAACCCGGGCAACTCCGGCGGCCCCCTGCTGGACTCGCGCGGCGCGGTCATCGGCATCAACTCGGCCATCCAGTCGGCGGGCAACGGCGGCTTCGGCCAGACCCAGGCCGGCTCGATCGGCCTCGGGTTCGCCATCCCGATCAACCAGGCCAAGGCGGTCGCCGAGCAACTGATCAAGACGGGCCAGCCGGTCTACCCGGTCATCGGCGCGACGGTCGACATGTCGGACCAGGGCTCCGGCGCCCGGATCACCGAGGAGGGCTCCGGCGGCACCCCGGCGGTGACCCCGGACGGACCGGCGGCGAAGGCCGGGCTCAAGCCGGGCGACGTCATCACCACGTTCAACGGCAAGCCGATCGACAGCGGCCCCACCCTGATCAGCGAGATCTGGACCAAGAAGCCGGGTGACAAGGTCACGATGACCTACGAACGCGACGGAGAGTCCCACAAGGTGGAGCTGGTTCTGGGCGAACGCAAGGGCGACAGCTGACCCCGCTCGGCCCGAACCTCCCACCGTCCCCGGAACGCTGCTGCGCCCGGCGACGCGGGCCCGGTAGGCTGTAGCCGCTCCGCAGCAGGTGAGGCGGGGCGTGGGTGGGTTGCCCGAGCGGCCTAAGGGAACGGTCTTGAAAACCGTCGTGGCGCGAGTCACCGTGGGTTCAAATCCCACACCCACCGCTTGCAGGTCAGAGAAGTAGCAGGTCAGAGGG
>NZ_JBSGZJ010000774.1:0-1297 GCF_053610925.1 Streptomyces sp. NPDC054847
CGCCCCGACCGTGCCGCTCCAAGCCGCCCTCGCCCACGGCGTGATCGGGGTCGACACCAACGCCGACCACCTCGCCGCCTGGCGCCTGGACACCCACGGCAACCCCTGCGGTGAACCCCGACGCTTCCCTTACACCCTCACCGGTACCACCCGGCATCGCGACGCCCAAGTACGGCACGCCCTCACCCGCCTCCTGCACTGGGCCAAGGCCTGCGGCGTGAGAGCCATCGCGGTCGAGGACCTCGACTTCCAGGCCGAGAAGACCAGGGAGAAGCACGGCCGCAGGCGAAGGTTCCGGCAGCTCATTTCCGGCATGCCCACCGGACGGCTGCGTGCCCGGCTCGTCTCCATGGCCGACCAGACGGGTATCGCGGTCATCGCCGTCGACCCGGCCTACACCAGCAAGTGGGGCGCCCAGCACTGGCAGAAACCCCTCACCAGCACCACCCGTAAGACCAGCCGGCACGATGCCGCGAGCATCGCGATCGGCAGACGCGCCCAAGGGCACCCGATCCGGCGACGGACGACACCGCCCCGTGCACACCAGAGCGATGTGCACGGGCATCGGACCGTCCAGGCCGACCCGGGAACCCTGGGGCGCGAGGGACCCCGCCCCCGCATCCCCGGACCACGCACCAGATGCGTGCCACCGGACGCGGAACGAACGCGGGCAACCAGGACACCCACAACCGTTCGGGGTGCCCGCAGCGACCAGGAATGGGTCCAAGACCCACTCCTGCTCACTGATTAGGAACGGTTAGCGTCCGTGCGTCCGTAGCGTCTGTCCGGTCGCGTCCGGTGGTCACCGCGACCCGGGAGGTCGAGGTCACGGTGGACCACCCCGTGGCAGTGGTGGTCCACCCGGGGCGGCAGCCCGAGCGGCGCCCCGTCACCAGCGCCATCGCGTGGCCTCGGCGAGCGCTTCCGGACTGTGCTCGGCCAGGGCCTCCGCCTCGGCGCGCCGAACAGCCAGCACTGCCCCGTACAACGCCTCCCCGAGTGCCGCGCGCAGCGTTCCGCTCCGTTCGAAGTGGGTGAGCGCCTCGCCGAGCGAGGTCGGCAGCCGCTCCTGGTCGCCGCGGCCGGCGGGGTCGCCGCTCACGGGGGCGGGCAGCGCGGGGCCGCCGTCGCCGAGGCCCTGAAGACCCACCGCGATGACGGACCCGACCAGGAGATAGGGGTTCGCCGCGGCGTCGAAGGGCTTGAGCTCGGCGTGCCCGCCCTCGAGGTCGTCGGGCTCGCCGAGCACCAGACGCAGCGCGGCCTCGCGGTTCTCGATGCCCCAGCAGCGGTGGAC
>NZ_JBSGZJ010000775.1:0-1294 GCF_053610925.1 Streptomyces sp. NPDC054847
GCCGCGGGCTACGCCCTGCCCTTCCCCGTGCCGGACGCCGCGGCCGCGATACGGCTCGCCGCCGTCCTGGAGGAACGGGTGGCGGCGGTCTACTCCGATCTCGTACGGGCCGCGGAAGGTCCGCTGCGGCTGGACGCCGCGGGCGCGCTGCGCGAGGCGGCGGTCCGCGCGGTGCGCTGGCGCGGCAGCGGCGTAGCCTTTCCTGGGCTCGCTGAGCGGGCCGGCCAGGACTGACGGGGAAGGAACAACGGGCGTATGGCTTTCGAACCCCCGCAGCGGCTGGTCCGGGCACTCGGTGAGGACGACGCGTGGCTGGCGCGGCTGCCGGAAACGGTCCAGGAGACCGTGGACCGGCGGAAGCTGGACGTCGAACGGACCGTGGTGCCAGGCGGCCGGAGCAGCCTGCTCCTTCTCGTACGGCAGCCGGACGGCACACCCGCCGCGTTGAAGCTGTCGCCCCCGTCGGCGGCCCCGGGGCGCGAGGCGTCCGCGCTGGAGCACTGGAACGGCTGGGGCGCGGTACGGCTGCTGGACGCCGCCGACGGCGAACTCCTGCTGGAGCGGCTGCACCCCGAGGTCTCGCTCCGCTCGCTCCCTGAGGCCAAGGCGCTGCTGGAGGCGGCGGGTACCGTGCGGCGGCTGTGGGTCGAGGCGCCCGCCGGCCATGCCTTCGAGACGGTGGCGGACCGTACGGCACGGCAGGCGGCGGCGATGCGGAGCTCCGCGGAACCGCTCGTCGCGGCCGCGCTGGCGGCGCGGGACGAACTGGTCGCGGCGGCACCGGAAGAACTGCTGCTGCACGGCAACTTCCGCCAGGGGAAGGTGCTTTCCGGCGACCGCACGCCATGGCTGGCGGTCGGGCCCGAGCCCGTGGTCGGCGAACGCGCGTACGACCTGGCCCGACTCGCCCGCGACCGCGTCGAGGACCTCGTCGCGTCCTCCGCGGGCGCGTCGGCGGCCCGCCGCAGGCTGAACCGCCTCGCGGACTCCCTCGAGGTCGACCGCGACCGGCTGCGCGGCTGGACGCTGTTCCGCGCGGTGGAGTCGGGACTTCGGGCGGTGGCCGCGGGGCGGCGTGCGGAGGGGGAACTGGCACTGGAGTTCGCGGGCTGGCTGTAGCCGGTCCGCGAGCGTGCCGCTGCGCGGGGCGTGTTCCCCTCCCCGCCCCTTCAAGAACCGGGGCAAGCCCCGGACCCCGTACCGCCCTGCGGCGGCGTACCGCGCGCTCCGCGCGGTGCCCTCAAACTCCCCCTACGCCTGGCGGCCGTGGGAGGTGCCCCCAGGCGGGCTGGAT
>NZ_JBSGZJ010000776.1:0-1280 GCF_053610925.1 Streptomyces sp. NPDC054847
CCCTTCGGTGTCCCAGGCTCCCAGCTGGCGAGTGATCACTCTCTGCCGGTCTCGGCGTCGGGGAGCTCTCCGCTCCCCCACCGGTTTCCCGGTGCGGGGTGCCCCTCGCCGGCGCCCGGCCGGGCGGCGACGCGGTGGGGACGGGCAGGGGGCCACCGGCGACGAAGCCCTGGATCCCAGGTCTCGTCCCCCCATCGTGACCGGTACGGATTGGCCCAGGGTCTCGGCGTCGAAATGACCCGCGCCGCAGGGCACTTCGGGCCGTAGGGTCGTGATCATGACCGAGGAAACGCCCACCGGATCCCTGTCCACCACTCCCCTTCAGGCGGTGCTGACCCGCCGCGCGGACGCCGAGACCTGTGCCGACCCGAGCAGTGTCATGACGCTGCTCGGCGAGTCGGACAAGGCCCTTGGCGGCTTCACGACGTACCGGTCCACCTTCGCCGAGGGAGCCGTGGGGGCCCCGGCCCACTTCCACACCAGGGCGACCGAACTGTTCTTCGTGATCAGCGGATCTCTGCGGGTGCTGATGGGCGAGGAGATCACCGTCCTGGACGAGGGCGACTTCCTGGCCGTGCCGCCGGGCACCCCGCACGCCTTCGCCGCGGCGCCCGGCGCAAAGGCGGACGTGCTGTTCGTGTTCACGCCCGGCATGGGCCGGTTCGACTACCTGCGCCTGCTCGGCCGGGTGATGCGCGGAGAGGCCGATCCGAAGGAGATCGCCGAGTCCGCGGAACGCTTCGACAACCACTACGTCGACAGCCCCGTATGGCGTGCCGCGCTGGAGACGTCGGCGTGATCGACTCCACGACGCACGTCCGTGTGGCCCGCCCTTCGCGGGACCTCGCCGCCGCCGAACGCTTCTACGTGGACGGGCTGGGGCTCGCGGTGCTGTGGCGGAGCACCGAACGGGTCCCGGGCGAGCACGAACTGCTGATGGTCGGCCCCGCGGGCGCCTCCTGGCACTTCGAGCTGACCCGCGACCCCGAGCGCCCGCTGGAGCCGGCTCCGACCGTGGACGACCTGTTCGTGCTCTACCTGGGCGCCCCCGTGGAGGAGAGCCTGGTCGACCGGCTGGTGACCTGCGGCGGCACCCGGGTGCGCGCACAATCCGTACTGGGACGAGCACGGGGTGACGGTCGCCGACCCGGACGGCTACCGGCTCGTCCTGTGCTCACGCACCTGGGGTTGTGAACTGCTGTGGTGTGACTTCGTAGGAGTGAGTTCTGGCGTGTGTGGGGGAGTGGTGGTGGGCTGCTGTGCGCGGGGGCCGGTGTGGT
>NZ_JBSGZJ010000777.1:0-1279 GCF_053610925.1 Streptomyces sp. NPDC054847
CCGTTGACCAGGGCCTGGACGGCGTTGCGCGTGCCGTCGATGGAGACGACCTTGACGTCCTTGCCGGGCTTCTTGCCGGCGGACTTCAGGGCGGTGACGGCGCCGAGTGCCATCTCGTCGTTCTCCGCGTAGACGGCGGTGATGTCCGGCTTGGACTGGATGAGTTGCTCCATGACCTGCTGGCCCTTGTCACGGGCGAACTCGCCGGTCTGCTGGGCGACGATCTCCAGACCGGGCGCCTTGGCGGCGACCTGGTCGACGAAGCCCTTGGTGCGGTCGGTGGTGACGTTGTTGCCGGAGGCCCCGAGGAGGATGGCGACCTTGCCCTTCCCGCCGGTCGCCTTGATCATCGCGTCGGCGGCACGCTTGCCCTGTTCGACGAAGTCCGAGCCCAGGAAGGCCAGATAGTCCTTGCAGGCGCCGGCGTTGACCTTGCGGTCGATGGTGAGGACGGGGACCTTCTTGGCCGCGGCGGCCTTGAACGCGGGCTCCAGGCCGTCGGAGTTCAGGGGGGCGACGATGAGGAACTGGGCGCCCTGGGCGAGCATGTCCTGGATGTCGCTGATCTGCTTGGACAGCTGGGACTGTGCGTTGGTGGTGAGCAGCTTCTTCACGCCCAACTTCGCGGCCTCGTCCTTGATGGACTGCGTCTCCGCGATACGGAAGGGGTTGGCCTCCTTCTCCGACTGGGAGAAGCCGACGACCGCGTCCTTCAGGTCGAGCTTCGGGGCACCGTAGGTCTCGAGCGTGCAGCCGGCGCCGGAGCTCGCGGCGGGCGTCTCGGCCGCCTGGGCGGCCTGGCTGCTGTCACCGCCGGCGTTGCTCGTGGTCTCCGACTTCGCGCAGCCGGACACGGCCAGCGTCGCGGTCGCGGCGAGCAGACAGGCGACGGTGAGCGAGCGAGATCTCGTCGGGATGGTCATCTCAGGACACTCCTAGGCGGGGGTGAGCGCACCGCCGAGTGGCGTGCGGTCGGGCGGCGTGGGTACGGAGAGTCAGCCTGCGACCGGTACGGCAGGCTCTGGCCAGAAACACTCTGACCTGGGAAAAAGAAGGTGGAACGCGTCCGAACGGCCGTTGGCGACCCCGGATTTACAACGTTATATAGCCGCCGGTCGACATGCGGCAAGGGTGTTGCGTGACGTTTCCCAAATGTGTTGGCACGCACGCCCGTTGACGTCAGGGCCGGTCCGTGGAGCCGGCCTGCGCGAGGCCTGGACAGCCGCCGGGCGGCGTGCTCTCATTCCGCTGCACACAGTTTTCCAACGATGGAACGGTG
>NZ_JBSGZJ010000778.1:0-1277 GCF_053610925.1 Streptomyces sp. NPDC054847
GACGACGAGGTCGAGCGCGTCGACATGAATGCCCCGCGCCGCCACATTGGTGGCCACCAGCACGGTGACCTCACCGCTCTTGAACTGGGCGAGCGTGTGCGTGCGCTGCGGCTGCGACTTCCCGCTGTGCAGCGCGGCGGCCCGGATCCCACTGCCGCGCAGATGGCGGGTGAACTGGTCGACCGCGTGCTTGGTGTCCAGGAACATCAGCACCCGCCCGTCCCGGGCGGCGATCTCCGTGGCCGTGGCGTACTTGTCCGCCGGATGGATGTTCAGCACATGGTGCTCCATCGTGGTCACCGCGCCCGCCGCCCGGTCGACCGTCGCGAGCACCGGGTCATGGAGGTAGCGCCCCACCAAATGGTCGAT
Organism: Streptomyces sp. NPDC054847; assembly: GCF_053610925.1. Taxonomy (NCBI): domain Bacteria; kingdom Bacillati; phylum Actinomycetota; class Actinomycetes; order Kitasatosporales; family Streptomycetaceae; genus Streptomyces; species Streptomyces sp. NPDC054847. Next base: position 370 of record NZ_JBSGZJ010000778.1, read on the forward strand.
GTTGCGGTCGAGGGTGGCCGAGAACAGCATGCGCTGACCGCCCGGCCGCACCTGGTCCAACAGCTCCGACACCTGGGGCAGGAACCCCATGTCGCACATCTGGTCCGCCTCGTCCAGCACCGTGATCCGCACCTGGTCCAGGTGGCAGTCCCGGCGCCCCACCAGGTCGGCCAGCCGGCCCGGGGTCGCGACGACCACCTCGGCGCCGGCCCGCAGCCCCGTCGCCTGCCGCCCGATCGACAACCCGCCGACCACCGTCGCCAGCCGCAGCCCCAGCGCCGACGCGTACGGGGCCAGCACGTCACTCACCTGCTGCGCCAGTTCCCGGGTCGGCACCAGGACCAGCCCCAGCGGCCGCTTCGGCTCGGCACGCCGGCCCGCGGTACGGGTGAGCAGGGCCAGCCCGAAGGCGAGAGTCTTGCCGGACCCGGTCCGCGCACGGCCGAGGATGTCCCGGCCGGCCAGCGCGTCGGGCAGGGTGGCCGCCTGGATCGGGAACGGTTCACTCACCCCGGAGCCGGCCATCACCCGCGCCACTTCCGGGGGCAGGCCCAGTTCGGCGAAGGACTGCGCGGGCGGCGAGCCGGGTGTCAGCGTCACCGCGGAGAGCTCACCCTGCACGGCCGCCGGCCGGGTCTTGCCGGCACCGAGGCGCCCGGCGGCTGACGGCTTCGCATTCATGGGGGACCCTTCCGTGGTCTGGCGCCCGGAACGAGCCGGGGCCCGCACCCCTTGGTACGGGCCCCCGGAACGACGAAGCGTGACCCCATTTTACCCAGACGCCACCCACCCCCGCCGTGCCCCCCCACCCCCCCCCGCGCCCGCCCCGCCCCCCCGCCCCCGCCGCCCGGCACGGGCCCCCAGTAACCGGGTCCCCCCAGCCGCCCGCCGGCTGAGCGACCCAGGCC
>NZ_JBSGZJ010000779.1:0-1273 GCF_053610925.1 Streptomyces sp. NPDC054847
GTCCAGGGCCTCCTGGGGGACCGTACCGACGTGGTGGCCGCGATCGCCGCCTCCCCCGCCTCGACCGTCGTCTCCGGCACGCCGGAGGCCGTCGAGGAGGTGTGCGCCCGCCTGGAGGCCATGGACGTGATGGTGCGGCGTGTCGCCTCCGACGTCGCCTTCCACAGCCCGCAGATGGATCCGCTGCTCGGTGAACTGGCCAAGGCGGCCGACGCGTTGGAGGTGCGGGAGCCGGTGGTGCCGCTGTATTCGACGGCGCTGGAGGACCCGCGGTCGGCCGCGGTGCGCGACGGCGCCTACTGGGCGGCGAACCTGCGCAACCCGGTCCGCCTGGACGGTGCGGTGCGGGCGCTGGCGCAGGACGGGCACCGGGTGTTCGTCGAGCTGTCCGGGCATCCCGTGGTCACCCATTCCGTCGGCGAGACGCTGGAGGCGGCCGGTCACGACGACGTGCTCGTCACCGCCACCCTGCGCCGTGAGCGGCCCGAGCGGGCCACCCTCCTCGCCCACCTGGGCGCCCTGCACTGCCATGGCGCCGCCGACGGCCTGGAAGTGCCGCGCGGGCCGCTGACGGCGCTGCCCCGCCGGGCCTGGCAGCATGTGCCCTACTGGCGCACCCCGTCCTCGCAGGGGCCCGTGGCGGAGGAGCACGACACCGGCTCGGGCACGCTGCTCGGCGGGGAGGTGACGTGGGCGGGCGGCGTCTCGCCGCGGCTGTGGCGGACCCGGCTCGACGAGGACTGCCGGCCCTACCCCGGCTCGCACCCCATCCACGGCGTCGAGGTCGTCCCCGCCGCGGTGCTGCTGAACACCTTCCTCGCCGCCGGCGGCACCGACACGCTGCACGACGTGGCGCTCAAGGTGCCGGTCGCCGTGACCGGCGAACTGGAGGTGCACGTGGTGCGCGACGACAGTGGGATCCGTCTCGCCTCCCGCCGCACCGCCGCCGCTTCCCCTGACCTTGCCGCCGGTACGGACGGCGGTGCGGCGCAGGTGGGTTGGAGCACCCACACCACGGCGCGGCTCACCTCCGGCCGCCCCGGCGGCGGTGACGGTGACGGCGGGGGCGGTGAGGTCGCGGACGGTGCCGGTGACGGCGGATGGGACGGGTCGGCAGCCGTGGCGCTGGATCCCGGGGCGGTGAACGAGCGGCTGCACGCGGTCGGTGTCGCCGATGTCGGATTCCCCTGGCGGATCACCGAACTCGCCTCCTCACGCGGGCATTTGCGTGCCCGGGTGCTGCCCGCGCCCGGCGGGGACCTCTCCCCCGCCC
>NZ_JBSGZJ010000780.1:0-1266 GCF_053610925.1 Streptomyces sp. NPDC054847
CCTCGCGCCCGAGGGTGCCCGGGTCGGCCTGGACGGTCCGATGCCCCGCACGATCGCTCTGGTCGTGCGGGGGCGGTGTCGTCCGTCGCCGGATCGGGTGCCCCTGGGCGCGCCGGCCGATCGCGATGCCCGCGGCATCGTGCCGGCTGGTCTTGCGGGTGGCGCTGGTGAGGGGCTTCTGCCAGTGCTGGGCGCCCCATTTGCTGGTGTAGGCGGGGTCGACGGCGATGATCGTCATACCCGTCCGGTCGGCCATCGAGGTCAGCCGGGCACGGAGGCGTCCGGTGGGCATGCCGGAGATGAGCTGCCGGAACCTTCGCCTGCGGCCGTGCTTCTCCCTGGTCTTCTCGGCCTGGAAGTCGAGGTCCTCGACCGCGATCGCTTTCACGCCGCAGGCCTTGGCCCAGTGGAGGAGTCGGGTGAGGGCGTGGCGTACTTGGGCGTCGCGGTGGGGGGCGGTGCCGGTCAGGTCGTAGAAGAAGCGTCGGGGTTCACCGCAGGGGTTGCCGTGGGTGTCCAGGCGCCAGGCGGCGAGGTGGTCGGCATTCATGTCCACGCCGATCACACCGTGGGCGAGGGCGGCTTCGAGCGGAACGGTCTTGACCGGCGGGATCTGCCAGGAGGCGGTGACATACCAGCGGTCGCGTCCGGTGTCGTGGTGGATGCGGTAGGCCACGGCCCGGTTCGCGACCACCCGGTCCGCCCACTCGCTGCCCCGGTGCGCGAAGGAGGCCTTCGTGGCGAGTACGTACCGGCCGTGCGGGGCGTTGGCCAGATACGCCAGGGGTGCCGGGAGTTTGATCGACACCTCGCCGTCGGGGGTGATGCGGATCGTCTCGTTGCCGAACCGCTTCCCCGACTCACCGTCCGCCGTAAGGAACCAGCGCTCGGCCTCCCACCGCTCGCGCCACTCGGCTGCGGTCAGCCCCGCCTCGGCCAGATGGTGACGGGTACGGGCCAGGCGTCCGCCGCCGCGCACCACGCGCGCCCGGCCTGCGTCCCGGTCGGCTCGCACCCGCTCCAGCCGGGTCTCCAGCACCCGCAGGCGCCGGGCCTTGGCATGCCACTCCCGCCGCGAACGGTAACCACCCGCGGTTCGCCGGGTGCCCTTCGCCCCGACCGGCAGCGACAACCGATGCCGGATCGTCCTGACACCGGCTTCGAGGCCCTGGATGTGGGCGGCCTGGCCGCGCCGGGCCAGTGCCCACTGATCGTGCGTGGCCTTCGTGATCGACCCCGCCCACCGCGACGACGACACACCCGTCA
>NZ_JBSGZJ010000781.1:0-1262 GCF_053610925.1 Streptomyces sp. NPDC054847
CCGCCGCACCGCGTGCCGGGCGGCCGCGCCGCCGCGCCCGGCACCGTGCGACGCACGCGGGAACTCGTCGCTCATCGGGTGTCCTTCCGTTCGGGTGTGCCGGGCCGGCAGCCGTTCCCGGTCACGCTCCGACGCGCCTCTCGGGGCGGGCCGGAAAACCCCTGGAGAGTCGACCGCGCCACAAGGAGCCCCCACCAGACTCGGCCCGTCCACGACACCTGCCCGAGGAGAGGCCGTGCCCTCCAGCACCACAGTCCGCAACCAGGCCCCCGCGCCCGCCGGCCGGGCGACGGAGGTGGCGCCAGGCGTCCACGCCTACCTCCAGCCGCCCGGCGGCTGGTGCCTGAACAACGCCGGCATCCTCGTCTCCGGCGGCGAGAGCGCCCTCATCGACACCGTGGCGACCGAGTCCCGCGCCCACCACCTGCGCACCACCGCGCTCGCCCTGAACACGGCCGCCCCGCGCGCGGTCGTCAACACCCACTTCCACGGCGACCACGCCTTCGGCAACCACCTGTTCCCCGAGGCGCTCGTCATCGGCCACGAACGCACCCGCACCGAGATGATCGCCGCCGGGCTGCACCTGACCGGCCTGTGGCCCGACGTCGACTGGGGCACCATCGAACTCACCCCGCCCCAGCTCACGTTCACCGACCGGCTGACCCTGCACGTCGGGCAGATCCGCGCCGAACTGGAGCACATCGGCCCCGCGCACACCTCCAACGACACCGTCGTGTGGCTGCCCGAGCACCGGGTCCTGTTCACCGGCGACCTGGTGATGAACGGTGTGACACCGTTCTGCCTGATGGGCACGATCAACGGATCACTGACCGCCCTCGAGCGGCTGCGGGCCTTCGGCGCCACCACGATCGTCCCCGGCCACGGCCCCCTGTGCGGGCCCGAGGTCCTCGACCGGGTCGAAGGCTATCTGCGTCTGGTCCAGCAGCTCGCCGCCCAGGGCCACCGGGCCGGCCTGACCCCGGCCGAGACCGCCCGCGGCGCCGCTCTCGGCCCCTACGCGAAGCTCCTGGACAGCGAACGGCTCGTGCCCAACCTGCACCGCGCCTTCGCCGAACTCGACGGCGCCGGCGACAGCGACCCGCTGCCCGTGCCCCTCAGGCAGACGGCACTCGCCGAGATGATCGACCACCACGGCACGCTGCCCTGCTGCCTGGCCTGACGACACCACCACGCACACCAAACGCCCACGCCCACGACACGACGAGGCGCACGACACGACCGCGCGCACGTAGGAGAGGCGG
>NZ_JBSGZJ010000782.1:0-1261 GCF_053610925.1 Streptomyces sp. NPDC054847
ACCACCCCGAACCCCACCCCGGGCAGCACCCCCACCCCCACCACCCCGGGCGCGGCCACCGGCACGGCCACAGGTGCGGGGCCCGGCGCCGGCACGGCCACAGGGGCGGGCGCAGGTGCGGGCACGGCCACAGGGGCGGCCACAGGGGCGGGGGCCGGTACAGGCACGGGTGCCGGCGCCGGGACGGCCACGGCCACAGGGGCGGGCACAGGTGCGGCGGGTGCGGGCATCATCACGGGCACGGCCCCCCGCACCACGCCCACCGCCACGTCCGCGGCCACCCTCACCACGGCCACCGCAACGGCCGCGGCGACGATCACCACGGGTGCGGGCGGCGGAACAGGGACGGCGACCGGAACAGGGTCAGGGGCCGGGGCCGCGGCAGGAACAGGAACGGGGATAGGGACGGGAACAGGGGCGGGGATAGGGACGGGAACAGGGGCGGGGATAGGGACGGGGATGGGGGCGGGGGGCAGACCCGGCGCGGCCTCGCCCGTCACCGCGCCCGCCCCCACCACCCGCTTCCCCCCGCCGCCGCCCACCGCCGCCCGCCGCCCGGCCCACCGGCCCACCGGCGGCGACGACACCGACCAGGCCACCACCGACGCCGTCACCCGCGAACTGCGCCACCTGCTCTTCGACGGCGACGAACAGGACACCATCCACACCCCCTGGCGCACCCTGATCACCCACGACGCCTTCCTCACCGACGAGGACGACCTCACCCCCACCCAGCGCACCGCCCGCTCCTACCAGCGCCTGCACCTGCTCAACGCCACCGCCGCCGGCGACCCCCTCGCCCTCGCCCGCGACCCCCGCCGCCTCGCCGCCCTCCACGAATGGACCGGCATCGCCGACAGCGCCCTGGGCACCCTCGCCGGCATCCACTACAACCTCTTCCTCGGCACCCTCCTCGACCACGACCACCCCGAACACCGCGACCTCACCCCCTACACCACCCTGCAACACACCGGCACCTTCCTCGTCACCGAACTCGCCCACGGCAACGACGCCGCCCACCTCAAAACCACCGCCCACCACCACCCCGACACCGGCGAGTTCACCCTCCACACCCCCACCCCCGGCGCCGCCAAATTCATGCCCAACACCACCACCACCGGAGGCCCCAAAACCGCCCTCGTCGCCGCCCGCCTCATCACCCACGACGGCACCGACCGCGGCATCCACCTCTTCCTCACCCCCCTCCACGACGAAAACGGCCCCCACCCCGGCATCCACATCACCCCCCTGCCACCCCGCC
>NZ_JBSGZJ010000783.1:0-1257 GCF_053610925.1 Streptomyces sp. NPDC054847
GAGGACGGGCCCTTGGCGTTGCGCGAAGCGTTTACAGCGAACGTCCGCCGCGCTAGCTTCACTTGATGAAGTCGTGGGAGCGCTCCCATGGCTTTTGTCCGCCCCTCACCCACCCCCATGGAAGGGACGTCCGGATGACCCGCCGATTACTGGCGCAGAGCCGCCCCCGGGCCGTACTGCTCACTCTGCTCGCACTGCTCACCGCCATCCCCGCCCTCGGACTCGTCGTCACCGCCGGCGGCGATGCCGAGGCACACGGCACACCCATGAAACCGGCCAGCCGCACCTTCCTGTGCTGGCAGGACGGGCTGACCGACACCGGGGAGATCAAGCCGGTCAACCCCGCCTGCGGCGCGGCGGCCCAGCAGAGCGGCACCACGCCCTTCTACAACTGGTTCTCCGTACTGCGCTCCGACGGCGCCGGCCGCACCCGTGGCTTCGTACCGGACGGGCAGCTGTGCAGTGGCGGCAACACCAACTTCACGGGCTTCAACGCCGCCCGTGACGACTGGCCGCTCACCCATCTGACCTCGGGCGCCACCATCGACTTCTCGTACAACGCCTGGGCCGCCCACCCGGGTTGGTTCAAGGTGTACATCACCAAGGACGGCTTCGACCCGAAGTCGACGCTCACCTGGAACGACATCGAGGACCAGCCGTTCCTGACCGTCGACCACCCGCCGCTGAACGGCAGCCCGGGCACCGTGGAGGCGAACTACTCCTGGCGCGGCGCCCTGCCCGCGAACAAGTCTGGCCGGCACATCATCTACATGGTGTGGCAGCGCTCCGACAGCCAGGAGACCTTCTACTCCTGCTCGGACGTCGTCTTCGACGGCGGCAACGGCGAAGTGACCGGGGTCAAGGACCCGGGTGACGGCAGCGGCCCGGACCCGACCGACCCGCCGGACCCGACCGACCCGCCGCAGCCCGGTGACTGCTCCGCGACCCGGAAGACCACCGGCAGTTGGGGCGGCGGCTACCAGTCCGAGGTGACCGTCAAGAACACGGGCACCGTGCCGATGCTGGGCTGGATGGTCGACTGGAACCTCCCCGCCGGGCACCGGATCGACAGTCTGTGGAACGGCGCCATGACCGCACAGGGCCAGGCCGTCATGGTCCACAACGCCGGCCACAACGGCAGTCTCGACCCCGGGGAGTCCACGACCTTCGGGTACGTGGCCTCGGGACCGGGGGCCGACACGGCCACGGGCCTCACCTGCCGGCTCGGCTGAGCCGGACCGCAGGACGGGCCGCGCC
>NZ_JBSGZJ010000784.1:0-1254 GCF_053610925.1 Streptomyces sp. NPDC054847
GGCCTCCGGAGGGGGGTGTCCGGAATGGCTGTCCTCACCGCGCTGCGCGCGAGTTGCGACGCTTTACTTCCGGACACCCCCCTCCTCCGACCCCACCCCCCTCCCGCCCGTGCCGCCCCTTCGGCCGGTGGTCCGTCCATGCGGGACGGTGGTCAGGCCTCTGGGCGGGGGCAGCTCCACGCTGGGGCGGCGAGTCGGCCTTGGGTGGCGGCTTCGGTCGGGCCGGCCTTCGAGTGGTGCGGGCCTTGGGCCGGGCCGGTGTCCGGTCCGTCGGCGGCGGCAGCTCGGGTCGGGTCAGGCTTCGAGTGGTGCGGGCACCTGAGCCGGGCCGGTGTCCGGTCCGTCGGTGGGCGGCCGGGCGGCGGTAGCTCGGGTCGGCTCCCAGTGGTGCGCGCCCTGGGCCGGGGCCGGTGTCCGGTCCGTCGGTGGGTGGCAGGGGCCGTAGCGCGGCGCGAAGCTGCCGCTCGGGGGTGTGGGGGCGGCAGCCCCCGCAAAACCTGTTCGCTCTCCCTGGGAGAGGACTGGGGGCGTCAGCCCCATGGGGTCCGGGGCTTGCCCCGGTTTCGGGGAAGGGGCGGGGTGGGGAAAGGCTCCCGCGCAGCGGCACGGGCCGGGCCGCGGACGGTTGTTCGGGGGTGTGGGGGCGTCAGCCCGCGCCGGCCCCCGCCCAGGGGACGTCGCCCCCGTGGGGGAGGGATACGACCCCGCAGGGGCATAGCCTCGGAGACATGTACGCGGAGCGCGCCTCGGTCGTCCCCGGCGCCGTCGTGTGGACGCGGAGTGCCGGTCCCGGAGCCGGCCCCGTGCTGCCCGACGGCTGTATGGATCTGCTCTGGTCGGAGGGGCGGCTGCTCGTCGCCGGGCCCGACACGCACGCGCACGCCCCCGGCGAGGGCGGATCCTGGGCGGGGGTGCGGTTCGCGCCCGGGAGTGCGCCCGCCGTGCTGGGGGTGCCCGCGCACGAGCTGCGGGACCGGCGGGTGGAGCTCGCGGAGCTGTGGGGCGACGCGGACGCGCGCAGGCTCGCCGAACGGATCGGCGAGGCCCCCGACGAGGCGGCGGAGCTGGAAGCGATCGCCCTGGAGCGGGCCGTGCCGACGGACCCGCTGCTCGGGGCCGTCGTACGGCACCTGGACGCCGGAGGCACGGTCGCCGCCGCGGCCGACGCGCTGCGCGACGCCGGGCTGATCAAGGCATGACGCCGGTGACCGCCGAGGAGGGGACGACGGCGCCGGCGGAGCGGCGGTCCGGCAT
>NZ_JBSGZJ010000785.1:0-1214 GCF_053610925.1 Streptomyces sp. NPDC054847
ATGCTCCTGAACCAGGTGACGGGCCAGAGCATGACCCAACTCCCCCATCCCGCCCGTGATCAGGACCGTCCCGGCAGGATCCAGAACACGGGTCTCGGTGCCTGCATCGGTGCGGGCGTGGGGATCGGTGTCGGTGTCGGTGTCGGTGTCGGTGGGGGTGGGGGTGGAGGCGCGGACCAGGCGGGCGGCCAGCGCCTTGCCCTCGCGGACGATCAGCTCGGGTTCGGCCGCCACTCTCAGGGCCGGTGTCAGGTCCTGAGTGTCGGTGTCGATCAGGCGGATCACCCGCTCGGGGTGCTCGCTGCGTGCCGAACGCACCAGACCCCACAACGACGCCTGGCCCACGTCCGTGGCGTCCTCGCCGACCGCGCCACAGGTCACCAACACGATCTCGGACGCGGCCTCGTCGGCCAACGCCTGCTGGAGTTCGGCCAGTCCACGTCCGGCGACCTCCGTCACCGAACCCGACCAGTCCCGTGCGTCGATCACGAGCCGGTCGGCGTCCTGTGCCTGAGAGCCGGCCGTGACCGGCTGGAAGTCCACCCGGTACAGGTGGTCCACGGACACCGACGCGGCGGCGCGGATCTGCTCCGCCGTTGCATCCCGCAGCAGCAGCCCTTCGACCGCCGCAATCGGAACACCGGTTTCGTCGGTCACCCAGATCCGGGCCGCCGAGCTCTCACTGTCCAGCTCGGCACGGACCCGCAGCACGGAGCCCGCCACCGTCTCGAGGCTCACCCCGGTCCACTCGAACGGCAGCAGCACACTGTCTTCGGTGCTCTGTTCCGCCATGGCGGCCTTGAGCACATGCAGGGCGGTGTCCAGCAACGCCGGGTGGATGCCGTAGCCGTCGGTCGAGACGCCCTCGGGCAGCCGCACCAGGCCATAGGCGGTGTCGCCGTCACGCCACAGCTCGCTCAAGCCCTGGAACACCGGGCCGTAGGCAATGCCCTGCTCGGCGAACCGCTCGTAGAAGCCGTCCAGGTCCACCGGCTGCGCACCCGCCACCGGCCACTGCGCCAACGCCTCGAACCCGCCGGAGGCGGCGGCCGGTGCCTCGCTCAGCACGCCGGACGCATGCCGGACCCACTCACCGTCATCACCACGCCGGCTGTAGAGCGCCACCGCACGGCGCCCGTCCGCTCCGGGCGCGCCCACCGTCACCTGAAGCCGCAGCTCACCCTCCTGCGGAACGACCAGCGCCTCCAGGAGCG
>NZ_JBSGZJ010000786.1:0-1203 GCF_053610925.1 Streptomyces sp. NPDC054847
GTCGACCCGCCCGCCGACCCGAAGGACTATCTCCACCGGGGGGGCCGTACGGCGCGTGCGGGTGAGTCGGGCCGGGTGGTCACCCTGGTCACGCCCGGTCAGCGGCGTGAGGTGAACCGGATGATGTCCGATGCCGGGATCCGGCCGGTGGTCACCCAGGTGCGTTCCGGCGAGGAGAAGCTGACGGGCATCACGGGGGCGAAGCGGCCGCCTGTCGCCGACAAGTCCGCCAGCGGCAACGCGCCGTTCCGGGGTCTGGGCGCCCGGGCCCCGAAGGAGTCGCGCAGGACGGCCGAGGCCCGCGGTCTCGCGGAGGCCCGTAAGGCGGCCCGGGTCCGCAGAGGCCGCTGACGGCTTTTCAGCAGCGGCTGCGGTCACGGGAAGAGTGGTTCTCCTTCCTGTGACCGCCCTTCGGCGCTCCCGCTTTCGCTCGGCGGGGTCCCCCGGTGCCGGGTGCTCGCACCCGCGGTGCGGGATGCGTCTCATTCTTCTGTGCTGTTCTCGTCCCGGCTCAGAGGTGCCACGCCCTTGCCCGGTTCGACGACGTCGCGCCGGCCGGTGGTTTCGGCCGCGTCGAGCTGGGTGACGGCCGGGTGGTGGAGGTCGAAGGCGGGCGACTCGGAACGGATCCGGGGCAGCGTGGTGAAGTTGTGCCGCGGCGGGGGGCACGAGGTGGCCCACTCCAGGGAGCGGCCGTAGCCCCAGGGGTCGTCGACGTCGATGCGCTTGCCGCTCCTGGCCGTCTTCCAGACGTTGTAGAAGAAGGGGAGCGTGGAGGCGCCCAGGAGGAACGCTCCGATGCTGGAGAGGGTGTTGAGGGCGGTGAAGCCGTCGGCGGCGAGGTAGTCGGCGTAGCGACGCGGCATGCCTTCGGCGCCGAGCCAGTGCTGGACGAGGAACGTGGTGTGGAAGCCGGTGAACAGCGTCCAGAAGTGGATCTTGCCGAGGCGTTCGTCGAGCATCGTGCCGGTCATCTTGGGCCACCAGAAGTGGAAGCCGGCGAACATGGCGAACACGACGGTGCCGAAGACGACGTAGTGGAAGTGGGCCACGACGAAGTAGCTGTCGGTGATGTGGAAGTCGAGCGGCGGCGAGGCGAGGATGATGCCGGTCAGGCCGCCGAAGAGGAACGTGACGAGAAAGCCGACGGACCACAGCATCGGCGTCTCGAAGGACAGCGACCCCCGCCACATGGTGCCGATC
>NZ_JBSGZJ010000787.1:0-1200 GCF_053610925.1 Streptomyces sp. NPDC054847
TGCAGCGCGGCGCTGCGCACACCGATCACCCGCGCACCGTCCTCGACGGACAGCGCACCGGCCACCACCGCGGCCGCCACCTCACCCTGCGAATGACCCACCACCGCGGCCGGCTCCACACCCAGCGACCGCCACACCGCCGCCAGCGCCACATACACCGTGAACATCACCGGCTGCAGCACATCCAGCCGCGACCACTCCTCCACGGACCCTTCCCGCAGCAGGCCTTCCACCGAACGGTCCAGATACGGCGCCAGCGCCTCATCGCACTCACGCACCGCGTCGGCGAACGCCTGCGACTGATCCAGCAGTTCGCGCCCCATTCCGGCCCACTCGCTGCCCTGGCCGGGGAAGACGAACACGACCTGGCCCCGCTCCCCCGCCGAGCCTTCGGCGACGTCCGGGTGGGGCAGGCCGTCGGCGAGGGTCCGCAGGGCGTGGGCGAGGGCGGTCGTGTCGTCGGCGACGACGCCCGCGCGTTCGGTGAAGTGGGTGCGGGCGGTGGCGGCGGTGGCGGCGATGTCCCGCAGGGGCGTGTCGGGGTGGGCGGCCAGCCAGTCGGCCCAGCGTCCGGCCTGCTCGCGCAGCGCCGCCCGGCTCGTGCCGGACAGCACCACGGGCGAGGGCGCGGGTGCCGAGGGCTCGACCGTCGTGGCGGGGGTGGGTGCTTCTTCGATGACGACGTGGGCGTTGGTGCCGCTCAGGCCGAAGGAGGAGACGCCGGCGCGGCGGGTGCGCTCGCTCTTGGTCCAGGGCTGCGGCTGCTGAAGGAGTGTCAGGCCGCTGGTGTCCCAGTCGATGTGGGGGCTGGGTTCGTCGGCGTGCAGGGTGCGGGGCAGTGTCTCGTGCTGGAGGGCGAGGACCATTTTCATGACGCCGACGACGCCGGCGGCGGCCTGGGTGTGGCCGATGTTGGATTTCGAGGATCCGAGGAACACCTGGCGTGTGCCGAAGACTTCGGCGAGAGCGCCCGCTTCGATGGGGTCGCCCAGCGAGGTGCCGGTGCCGTGGGCCTCGATCGCGTCGATGTCGGCGGGGGTGAGGCGGGCGGCGGCCAGGGCGTCGCGGATGACGCGCTGCTGGGAGGGTCCGTTGGGGGCGGTCAGGCCGTTGCTGGCGCCGTCCTGGTTGACGGCGGAGCCGCGGATCACGGCGAGGACGCGGTCGCCGTCGCGTTCGGCGGCCGACAGACGCTTGAGC
>NZ_JBSGZJ010000788.1:0-901 GCF_053610925.1 Streptomyces sp. NPDC054847
GTCTCCTTGTCGCGGGTGCCCGTGTCGCCGGCCGGCCGCTTGATCCACTTGTCACCGTCGCGGAGCACGAAGTCCTTGACGGGCTTGTCCGCCGGAGCGACGACGACGACCTTCGAGGGCCGGTAGCCGGGCCAGGCGTCGCCGACGGCACGGGGAATGTCCTTCTGCGCGACGGGCGGGAGCAGCGGATTGCCGCAGGCGCAGCGGACCCTCGGCACACCGCGGTCGTCGACCAGCACCGCGGTGCCCGCCTGCAGCACGGCCTGATAGGCCCTCGGCCCACCGTCCTTGTAGCCGTGGTTCGTCACCCGGGTGTCCATCCGCAGCTGCACCGGGGTGAGCGAGCGCAGATAGTCCGGGACGCGGGACGGTTCGATCCGGTGCACCTGCGCGAAGGCCCGGTTCTTGGCCGGGTCCGCGCCGAGGGCGGTGATCTGCTTCTCGACGTCGCAACTGGCCGCCTTGCGGCTGCCCCCGTACAGCCCCGGCGCCGACCCCTCGACGCTGCGGGTCACATTGGGCGACGCGGTCATGGCTCCGTCCGGCTCGGCGGCCGGCGTCGACGCGGGCGGCGAGCTCTCCTTCGCCGTCGACTCGGTGAACGGATCGGGCCCGGTCGCTCCGGCGGCCTGGAGGAAGACCTCGCTTCCGCCGCCGGACGCGCCGGACCCGCCCGACCCGCCCGGGCGGGTCAGCACGACGGCGAGCACCACTGCGGCCACCAGCGCGACGGCGACCGTCGCGATGCGGGGGACGGACCGCCACCAGGGCCGGCCGGGCCCCCCGTCCCCCGGCCCGGGACCTCCGGGACCGCCGGGTCCGCTCGGCGGACCCGCGGCGCCGCCCGAAGGGCTGCTGCCCGCGGGACCACCGGGTGGAGGCGGCGGTGTGGGACCGCCCG
>NZ_JBSGZJ010000788.1:911-1198 GCF_053610925.1 Streptomyces sp. NPDC054847
GAGTGGTCCCGGAGGTGGGCCTGTCGGACGGCCTGGGGATGGCGGTTCGGCACTCACAAGTCTCTTCTTCCCGGGCGTAGGAAGGCGGAAGAGATGATTCGTCTGTTCTGTCACTCGATGTGCCCATTGTCTGCCCGGTACCCGTGCGAGCCGCAAGCCGACGCGGTCGGCCCCGCCCGGGAAGCGCGCCGCAGCCGCCGTGCATAGCGTGGCAGCGTGAGTCAGCAGGCATCGAGCAGCCCCGGCGGCCCTTCGCGGCCGCCCCACGGCTGGGTCCATGCGCTCGC
>NZ_JBSGZJ010000789.1:0-1196 GCF_053610925.1 Streptomyces sp. NPDC054847
GCGCCGCTGTCTGCGCTCCGGTCCCTCTCGCCGCGCGGGCCGGTGCGGCCGGACCGCAGCTCCAGTCCCGCTCGAGCCGGGTCGTGGAGTCTCACCACCGTCGAGGTCCGTAGCCGGAAGAGAAGGTGGCCCTGTGGCAGCCGCTGAGATCCGTACCGACGTACCGCAGTTCCTGCCGGTCGCCGGTCATCACGAACCCGCCCCCTTCTATCTGACGGCCGACATGTTCGGCGGGGTCCCGGTGCAGGTCGCGGGCGGCCCGATCGACCACCTGGTGGGCCGTCCGGTGGCCGATCCGCACCGGCACGAGGTCGCCGAGATCTACTTCCTGGTCTCCCCGCGCCCCGGTGGCGCCCGTATCGAGGTGACGGTCGACGGCCGGACGCATCAGCTGTCCTCCCCGGCGCTGCTGCACGTGCCGGCCGGGGCCGAGCACCGTTTCGTCACCCTGGAGGCGGAGCCGGGCAGTTACTGCTTCGGCATCCTGCTGGGGGAAGCGGCATGACCACGGCGCCGGCCCGCTTCGCACCTGCCCGGCTGCACCTGAGCGAGAACGCCTACGGTCCCAGCCCGATGGCCGTGCGCGCGGCGCACGAGGCCCTCGATCCGGCTTCCGTCTACCCCGATCCGGGCCGTGCCGTGCCGGTGGCGGCGATCGCGGAACGGGTCGGCGTCGGGGAGGCCCAGGTGGCCGTCGCCAACGGCAGCGACGAACTGGTGCTGTTGAGCGCCCTCGCGCTGGGCGACCGCGGCCGGCCCGGGGTGACCTCGGCCGGGACGTTCCCCGGCTACCGCATCTGTCTGACGCAGGCCGGGCGTGGCTGTAGGGAGATCCCCCTGCGGGAGGCGCAAGCGGACGCCGAAGCGATCGCCGCCGCCATGGAGCACGCGGGCATCGTCTACCTGTGCCACCCGCACAACCCGACCGGCGCCGTCCTCGACCGGGACCGGTTCGGCATGCTGGTGGAGCGTGCGGCGGTGACCGGCACGCCTTTGGTCGTCGACGAGGCGTACCTGGAGTTCGCCCCGGCGGGCACCCCGCAGGTGCGGGACCACCTGGGCAGCGGGGCGCCGCTGCTGTCGCTGCGCACGTTCTCCAAGGCGTACGGTCTGGCCGCGCTGCGGATCGGCTACGCGGTGGGCTCGCCCGATCTCATCGCCGCGCTGCGCGCGGCCCAGGCCACCCTGCCGTTCAG
>NZ_JBSGZJ010000790.1:0-1185 GCF_053610925.1 Streptomyces sp. NPDC054847
CTATATAACGAAGAAGTCAAGGACCTTGAGCGGCTCGGGCCCTCACCGGTGCCGCCGGGCCGGGAACGCGGGCGGTTCAGCCGGTGCCCAGGACGACGGTCTGGGCGGGGGTGCCGGCCGGCATCGGCTGGTCGGCCGTGCGGCTGGTGCGGTATTCCTGGGGGCTCATGCCGCGGACCCGTTTGAACGCGGCGCTCAGCGCGAACGCGCTGCTGTAGCCGACGCGGCGGGCGACGGTGGCCACCGTGGCGTCCGGTTCGCGCAGCAGGTCGGCGGCGAGGGTGAGGCGCCAGGTCGCCAGGTAGGACATGGGGGGCTCCCCCACCACGGTGGTGAAGCGGCGGGCCAGGCCGGCGCGGGAGACGCCGACCTTGCGGGCGAGGGACTCCACCGTCCACGCCTGGCCCGGGTTGTCGTGGAGCAGGCGCAGCGCGGGGCCGACGGTGGGGTCCGACTGGGCCCGGTACCAGGCGGGTGCGCCGGCGCCGGGTTCGGCGAGCCAGGTGCGCAGCACGCTGACGAACAGCAGGTCCAGCAGGCGGTCCAAAACGAGTTCCTGGCCGGGTTCGTCGCGGCTTATCTCTTCGGCGAGCAGGGCGACGAGTGCGTTGTCCTCGGCTCCGGCGGGCCGTACGAGCAGGGCGGGCAGGGCGTTCAGCAGCCGGCGGCCGATCTCGCTGGGGGCCTGGTAGGTGCCGCTGAGCATCACGGAGGAGCCCTGGCCGAGTGTGTCGCCCCAGGTGCGCACGCCGAGGGCCATGGTGTCGGTGACGTCCTCGCCTTCCGTGGTGTTGCAGCGCTGTTCGGGGCCGACGACGATCTGCACGCCGGTGTCCTGCTCGTCGGCGATGGTGTACGGGTCGGGGCCGCGCAGTACGGCGACGTCGCCGGGGCGCAGCAGGGCGGGGGTGGAGCGGTCGGGCAGGACCCAGGCGTCGCCGCGGACCATGGTGACCAGGGAGATGGGGGCGCGGTCCTCGACGCGCAGGGCCCACGGCGGGCTGAACACCGACTTGATGAGGAACGCGCCGCGGGCCTTGGGGCCTTCGAGCAGGCCGGTGAGAGCATCCATGCGTGTTTCAACCCATCGGCTGGGGGCGAGGCGTGGGAGGCCTCGGGGGACGGAAAGGGTCGCGCCCGCCCAGCCGGGCGGGGGCCGTCCGGCAGGACGGGCGCCGGTGTGGG
>NZ_JBSGZJ010000791.1:0-1176 GCF_053610925.1 Streptomyces sp. NPDC054847
GGGTTGGGGCCGGCTGGGCCTGGTGTTCCGGGCGGGCCCGATGGCGGGGGCTACTTGTCGCTGTCGGTCTCGACGGCGGCGGCGCTGTCCTCGAAGGGGTTCTCGACGAGGGCGTTGGAGTGGGTGGCGGACAGGTGGGCGAGCTGGCCCTGCTCGGCGATCGGGCTGAAGACCTTGTGCTGCTCCATGAGTTGCTCTCCATTCGTCGGTTCCTGGCTGCGCCGCCCGGACTGTGCGGCGGCGACACCCAGGACACTAATGAATATGATTTTCATTTCGCAAGGGCTTCGTCGAGGGGAAGTGGGTGATCCGGGTAACACACGGGCCAACCGCCCTCGGGGTCGCGTCCCACGCGCCCCGCCACGCCGAGGACTTCGGCGAGCAGGCCGGGCGTGACGACCTCGGCGGGCGGGCCGTCGGCGGCCACGGCGCCCGCCCGCAGGGCCACGATCCGCTCGGCGAACCGCGCCGCGTGCCCGAGGTCGTGCAGCACCATCACGACGGTCAGTCCGCGCTCCTCCCGGAGCCGGACGACCGTCTGCATGACCTCGAGCTGGTGACGCAGGTCCAGGTAGGTCGTGGGTTCGTCGAGGAGCAGCACACGGGTGTCCTGCGCCAGGGCCATCGCGAGCCGTACGCGCTGCCGTTCGCCGCCCGACAGGGACTCGACGGGCCGGTCCGCCCACTCGCCGACACCCACGTCGGCCATGGCCCTCGCGCAGACGGCGTCGTCGCCGTCCCTGAGCATGCCCAGCGGGCCCCGGTCCGCGTAGCGGCCCTGCCGGACGAGTTGACGTACCGTCATGCCCGGTACGGCCGGGGCCGACTGGTGCAGCAGGGCGACCCTGCGGGCCGTGCTCCTGCGTGACAGCCGGGCGAGGTCGTCGCCGCCGAGGCGCACCCGGCCGGCCGCGGGTGTGAGCAGCCCCGCGCAGAGCCGCAGCAGGGTGCTCTTGCCGCAGCCGTTGAGTCCGACCAGGGCGACGCTCTCGCCGGTCCCGATGTCGAGATCGACCCCGCTCAGCACCTCCCGCCGGCCGTATCCGAAGCGCAGTCCCTCGATGTTCAACGTCCCCTGCTGCTCCGGCCGGCGTGTTCCCGCACCGGCTTCCTGGCGGGTGACCGTGGTCATGGGTGTCCTCCCTGACGGGGCGGCCCGGGCCGCCGGGGTTCTGG
>NZ_JBSGZJ010000792.1:0-1155 GCF_053610925.1 Streptomyces sp. NPDC054847
GCGTGGTACGCCGCCGCAGGGCGGCGGGGTCCGGGGCTCCCCGCCACGCGGCGGAGCCGCACGTCGGTACAGAGGGAAGGGCCGGCAGGGGAAACGGCCCCGCGCAGCGGCGTCGCCACCGTCACGACCCCCCACCCAGCCGCTCCGCCACCGTCGCCGCCCTGTCCGCACGGCGCCGCGCGTCCCTGGCCGCCCGGGACGCCCGGGAGGCCTCGTCACGCGCGTCCCGGACCTCGCGTTCGGCGCGACGCTGCCGCTCCCTTGCCTCGTCCAGCTCTTGGGCCAGCGCCGCCACCCGCTCGCTGATCCCGTCCAGCGCCGCCTGTGACCGTTCGAGCGCCGCCGACGCCTCCTCGTGAGCTTGCTCGCGTTCTCGGGCCTGCCGCTCGGCATCCTCCGCCTCTTGCCGGGCGTCATCCAGCTTCTCCCGGCGGCGACGGGCCCCGGCGTCCTCCGCCGGCTCCGGCGAGGGCTCCGGCCGGGCTTCCGGGCGGGCCGGCGAGGCCGGCCGCACCGTCGCCCCCGCGCTCGCCTCCAGCCCAGTGAAGCCGACCGGCGCGTTCAGCGGCCGGTCGAGATGCCCGGCGGCCCACTGCCGTGCGGCCTCCGGGTCGGCCAGCACCGCGTGCAGAGTAGCTTCGATCTCGTGGAACGCGGCCTCGCCGACGGACTGTCCTTCCTCCGCCGCGAGCTGCCGCGCCTCTCTGGCCAGCGCCCCGACCAGGAGGTGCTGCTGTCTGCCGAGCTCGCGCAGCTGCTCGCCGTCGAGGTTCCTGTGGGCCTCGCGGAGACCCTCACCGAGGCTGATCAGCGGCCGGACCTTGTCCGGCTCCTTGCGGACGAGCATGTTTCCGGCCCAGGCGGACACGGTCGGCCTGCGCAGTGCCCGGATCCGCTCGGCCAGTTCACGGTCGCCGGCCCGACGGGCCTCGGCCGCTCGCTGGTTGCGGACCGCGGTGAATTCGTGGGGACGCAGCGCGTAGAGCTCGTCGAGCGTGCTTTCCAGGTCCACCGTGCTCCTTACGGTCCCCACCCCGCCGAACACCATGCCGTTTCCCAGGATCCCACTCGGTCCCCGCCCTGCCAGTCCTGCCATCCCTGCCAGGCGTTCGTGCGGGCCGCGGAGCACCGGTCCCCCGCCCCCTCGTGCGGGGG
>NZ_JBSGZJ010000793.1:0-1154 GCF_053610925.1 Streptomyces sp. NPDC054847
CGGCCGGGCGCCGCCGATGGCGGGCCCCGGTGGTCACCGCCCTGGTGCTGGCGCTGCTGACCGGCGGATCCCTGTTCCTGCTGAAGGCGGGGCAGCTGACCGGAGCCCCCTCCGCGGACAACCGGGCGCTCACCGACACCGAAGCCACCGCGCGCGTCACCGGCGACGTCAGCAACGCGCTGACGTCGGTCTTCTCCTACACCCCCGGTGACACCGGAGCCACCCGCGAGGCGGCGCGCCAACTGCTCGCCGGCAAGGCGGCCCGCCAGTACGCGGAGCTGTTCGGCCAGGTCGAGAAGCGCGCCGCCGAACAGAAGCTGACGCTCACCACCCATGTCGTACGTGCCGGGGTGACCCGGTTGCACGGCGGCAGCGCACAGCTCCTGGTCTTCCTCGACCAGGTCTCCCAGCGGCAGGGCGGAGCACCCACGACCGCCCCCGCGCAGCTGTCCGTCACGGCCGAACTCGGCGACGGGCACTGGCGGATCGTCGACATCACGTCCCGGTGACACCCGGGAGCGGCACGACAGCGGTGGCCCCGACCTCGGTCCACCGACAGAAGGAAGAGGGGCACATGGCACGGACGACGAGAAACCCGGTGGTCGCGGCGGCTCTCGCGCTGACCGTCGTGGCGGCCGCGTTCACCGGCTGGGGAGTCTGGTCCTGGTACGGGGCGGCGCACGACGACTCCCTGGCCTTCGCGCAGAAACGCGACGAGGCCCTGGCCGACGGCCGTCAGGCCGTACAGAACATGAACACCCTCGACCACCGGGACCTCAAGGGCGGCCTCGACACCTGGGAGGACTCCGCCACCGGCGACCTCCACCGGCAACTCGTGGACGGTCGCGGCGAGTTCGAGCGGCAGATCCAGCAGGCGAGGACGGTCACCAGCGCCAAGGTGCTGTCGGCGGCGCTGACGGAACTCGACGACAGGGCCGGCCGGGCGAGCCTGATGGTGGCCCTGCGGATCACCGTGACCGCCCCCAAGGGCGAACCGGCCCGCAAGGAGAGCCGGATGCTCGCCGAGCTGACCCGCACACCGCAGGGATGGAAGCTCAGCGCCCTCGGCCAGGCACCCGTCGGCAACAGCGCGGCCGAGTAACCACCGAGAGGACTCCCGACATGTCGACGACCCGGCACCTCATCAACAGACC
>NZ_JBSGZJ010000794.1:0-1152 GCF_053610925.1 Streptomyces sp. NPDC054847
GTGCGGTACAGGCGCGCGCCCGGCTCACCGCCGAACGGGTCGGGCACGAACCGTTCGGCCGTCCGCCGCGGATCCCCCAGGTAGCCGCGGGCCACCCCGGCGCCGCCCAGGACCAGTTCGCCCGGCACATAGGCGGGGGCGGGCACCAGCGTGCCCTCCCAGACCACATGGAGGCGGGTGCCGGGCACCGCACGCCCGATCGGCACGGTCCGCGCCCCCTCGGGCACCTCCTCGATCGCGTGCCAGGAGGAGGTGAAGGAGTTCTCCGTCGGTCCGTAGCTGTGCAGCAGGGTGCCGGGCCGCGCCCAGCGCAGCGCCTTGCGGATGTGCGGCACGGAGACGATCTCGCCGCCGAAGTAGACGCGGTGCAGCGACTGCAGCAGATCCGGGGCGTCCTCGATCAGCCGGTTCAGCAGCGGGGTGGTGACCAGCAGCGTGGTCACGTCCGACTCGCGCAGCGCGGCACGCAGTTCGCGGGGACTCAAGACCAGTTCCTTGTCCAGTACCGCCAGCCGCGCACCGTGGGTGAGGGCGCCCCAGATCTCGTACGTGGCGCCGTCGAAGTTGAGCGGGGACAGATGCGAGACGGTGTCGCCCGGGCCCAGCGGCACGAACTCGGGCCGGTGCATCATCCGCAGCACGCCCCCGTGGTGCAGCACCACGCCCTTGGGGCGGCCGGTGGAGCCGGAGGTGTACAGCACGTTGAACGCCGTGTCGGGGCCTGCCGAGGTGAGCGGCGCGGACACCGGCAGCGCGGCCGACGCCGCCCGCACGGCCTGCGGCGTGTGCACGGGCAGCCCCCGCAGCCGCCCCTGCTCGCCCTCCTCGGCGATCAGCAGCCGCGGCCGCGCGTCGGCGACCACCATCTCCAGCTGGGCGTCGGGATACGCCGGATCCAGCGGCAGGTACGCGGCCCCGGCCAGGGCGACGGCGAGCATCACCGTCACGGTGTCCGTGCCCGGCCGCAGCACCAGCGCCACGATGTCGTCGGTGCGCACCCCCTGGATCCGCAGCCAGTGCGCCATCCGCGCGGCGTCCCGGACCAGTTCGCCGTAGCTCAGGCGCCGCCCGTTGTGCAGGACGGCGACGGCGTCCGGCGCCTTCCGCGCCTGCTCCACGACCAGTTCCGCGACACCGGCCGCCGCAGCGGGC
>NZ_JBSGZJ010000795.1:0-1143 GCF_053610925.1 Streptomyces sp. NPDC054847
CAAGTCACTTGACGCCGCCCGGCGAAGCGCAAGAGCGTAGCCGGGCGGCGTCGTGCTGTCCGCCGATTCCTTCAAAAGCCCTGGCTCAAACGGGGTGTGAGCTTTCACACGCAACGAAGAATTGCCTTGCGGCCTCGCCCTGCGGCAGAGTCTTGCTTCCGTCAGGCCCCGCATGCGACACATCCGCACCACGGTTGGTGCACAGCAACACACAATTCAAGACATGTCAGTCGCATGCCGCCCGCGAGCACAATGCGGCAGCTCCCCCGGGGAGTTGCCCACCGGGCCCGCGCCTCCCGTGACCCGATCAGTGGGGAGGCCAGCGTCAGGGGCAAGATTTCGCTCGCGGGGTCACCTGTGCGGGCGATGCTGGAAGGAAACCGTGTGAGCCGGATCTCGGTCCGGGGATTCGCAGTGGCTTCGGCTACTGCGGTCACCACCGTCGGCGCCGTCGTCGGCGTCGCGTCGGGCAACACCCAGACCTCGGGCGACAACCTCGAGGCGGCTGCCGCCGACACGACGCTCCTCGCGGACATTCCCATGGGCGAGCAGGCCCAGATCCAGGTGTCGTCCCTGACGCAGCAGGCCGATGCACAGGCCGCTGCCGCGGACGCGGCTGCGAAGAAGTCCGCCGAGGAATCGGCACGCATCCAGGCGGCCGAAACCGCCAAGGCGAAGAAGGAAGCCGCCGAGGAGAAGGCGAAGAAGGAGCGCGAGGAGGCCGCGGCCGCGGAGGCCCGCGCCAACCGCGACGCCGTCCGCGACGCGTCGAGCTTCTCCGCCCAGGCGTCCTACACCATCGCCGAGGTCCAGGCGATGGCGCGCCAGATGGTGCCCGCCGACCAGTTCCAGTGCTTCAGCAACATCGTGGACCACGAGTCCAGCTGGAACTACCGCGCGCAGAACCCGTCTTCCGGTGCGTACGGCCTCGTCCAGGCACTGCCGGGCTCCAAGATGTCGACCGCGGGTGCGGACTGGCAGACCAACCCGGCCACCCAGATCAAGTGGGGCCTGAACTACATGGACAGCCGCTACGGCAGCCCGTGCGGCGCCTGGTCGTTCTGGCAGGCCAACCGCTGGTACTAGTCGGCCTCCGGCCCGCCGGTCGCTCAACTTTTCGGAGCCCCTCACCGTCCTACGGTG
>NZ_JBSGZJ010000796.1:0-1113 GCF_053610925.1 Streptomyces sp. NPDC054847
GGTTCCGGCCGTCGGGTCTGTGGCGTTCCGGTCGGGTCGTCGCGTCTCAGCGGGGCTGCGCCGGGTTCTGCGGGGTGCCGTGCGACGGCGGGTTCACAGGCGGGCCCGCGGTCTGCGGGGAGACCGCCGAACCGCCGGCCGCCCCCGGTGCCTGCTCCGGTGCGAGACCGCCCGGAGCGCCGCCCGACGGCGTGGCGCCGGCGTCCAGTTCCTGCAGCCGGACCTGCATCGCCCGCACGATGGGAAGCCGGTTCGCGTGGGCCTCCTCGTAGGCCAGCACCTGCTGGAGATCCTCCCGCGCCAGTGTGCGGATGCGCTGCTGAAGGGCCTCCGTCGGCAGGTGGTCGTAGTCGGGGAGGGGCAGCGCGTCGTGCCGGGGTGTCTGCGTGTCGGACTTCTTCTCGTCGGCCATCAGAGGCTCCTGCGGATCGTCGGGTTCTCGGTTCGGTGCGGGCGTTCCGGTGCCCGTCGCCGCCCGGCCAGCCGTGACAGTCTGTGACGGCGCCGATGCCGGCGGCCCACGCCTCCGCGAGACCACGCGGGCCGGCCGAACCCGTCGCCGGGCTGCCCGGCCAGGACCGTGCGTCGTGGCGGGTTCCCGGATGTCCGCCGCCCACACAGCCATGTCGCGCAGCCGCAGCCGCCCTCCTGCACGCGGGGCCGCGGCAGCCTGCCCCCTTCAACGCCGAGGACCCGGTCGAGGCGGTCCGCGACCTCGCCGGCGGCATCGGTGTGGAACGGGTGGTCGGCGCCGTGGGCGTCGACGCCCAGCGTCCGCCCCAGGGTGACACCTGGGTGGTGGGGGAACGCGCCGTCACTCGCCGCCCGCCGGTCGGTACGGATGGTGGCCAAGGCCGGATCCATCGGCACCGCGGGCGTCTATCCACCGCAGGTGGAGCACTATCCCTTCGGTGAGGCGTTCATGAAGAACCTGACGCTGAAGATGGGCAACTGGAGTCCGCAGGCACCGGTTCCGCCACCACGGCGTGCACGAACAAGGCGAACACGAACGAGCGAGCCACGTGTGCCGCCGATCCCGGCGACGAACGGCGAACAGCAGCCGACGAACGGCGGACAGCAGCGCGCCGCATGGCCCGTGGGGCCGTACGGCGC
>NZ_JBSGZJ010000797.1:0-1113 GCF_053610925.1 Streptomyces sp. NPDC054847
GTGTCGGAGGCCATCACCGCCCGGTAATAGGCGACGTGGCCGCCGCGGTGGCGCAGCCGCAGCCATGTGTCCCGGCCCGCCCGGCGCAGGTAGGGCAGCACGCGTTGCGGATGCCGCAGCGCGTACTGCGCCTTGTGGCCGAGGCTCGACCGGTTCGTCGACAGACGGGATGCGGGTCGTTGCGGCATGACGGCCTCCGTGCCATCGGTGGGCGTCCCCCTTCCCGGATGCTAACCACGGGCGGCCCCGACGGCCGCGGGCTCACCCGTTCGGCACACACTCCACCCGGGACCCGACGCCACGGCCGTCCTTCTGCCCGCACGCGGTGCGCGCTCCCGCTGCACGCCGCCAGGACCGGAACGCCGCCCCGGCCGGCCGAGCAGGTTCTCGAATCCTTGCGCGTACCGCTCGGCGAACTCCCGCGCTGCCCCGCTCACGGCGAACCCCGGCCCGCACCTGCCGGCGAACACCTGCCGCACAAGGCGCCGCCTCCACGGAGGCCCGCGCACGGCCCCCGAACGGACGCCGTGCCGTGCGTCTCCGGCAGGGCCGCCAGAGGGTGAAGTCATGCCGTCCACACGAGCGATGTCCGCCGCTGTCCTGCTGTCCACAGCCACCCTGCTCTCCTGCTCCCTGACGGCCTGTACGCCGGCACCACAGGACGGCGACCAGGGCGGCCGCGGCGGCACAGCGGCCGACGGACAGGCCACAGGCCGGTTCCGGCAGCAGTCCCTGGACTGGAAGGACTGCCCGGCGCCCTCGCCCGTCCAGGGCGGCGGCAGGGCACCCGAGCCCCTGCCGGACGGCACCCGGTGGCAGTGCACCACCCTGCAGGCGCCGCTGGACTGGCGGAAGCCCTCGGGGGAGTCGATGGGCATCGCGCTGATCCGGGCCCGCTCCAGCGCCGACGCCGGCGACCGGATCGGTTCGCTCCTCTTCAACTTCGGCGGCCCCGGGGAATCGGGAGTCGCCACCCTGCCCGGCCTCGCCGCCGACTACGAGAAGCTCCGCTCCCGGTACGACCTGGTCAGCTTCGACCCGCGCGGTGTCGGCAACAGCCGGGGCGTGCGCTGCCTGGACGCCGGCGCCGCCGACGACGACGAAGTGGACGAC
>NZ_JBSGZJ010000798.1:0-1112 GCF_053610925.1 Streptomyces sp. NPDC054847
GTAGAGGGAGGCGGCGCCCGGGTCGGGGCGCGGATTGCGGGCCGGCGGGGTCAGATCACGGACGCGTTCGACGATGCGGCGCAGGTGCTCCGGTGTGGTGCCGCAGCAGCCGCCGACGAGGGAGAGGCCGTAGTCGGCGACGAACTGCTCCTGGGCGTCGGCGAGTTCGGCGGGGGTCAGCGGGTAGTGGGCGCCGTCCTTGCCGAGGACGGGCAGTCCGGCGTTGGGCATGCAGGAGATCGGGATGCGGGAGTGGCGGGCGAGGTGGCGCAGGTGCTCGCTCATCTCGGCCGGGCCGGTGGCGCAGTTGAGGCCGATCATGTCGATGCCGAGCGGTTCGAGCGCGGTGAGCGCGGCGCCGATCTCGGAGCCGAGCAGCATGGTGCCGGTCGTCTCGACCGTCACCGAGCAGATCAGCGGCGGGCGGCTGCCGGTGGCGTCCATGGCGCGGCGGGCGCCGATGATCGCGGCCTTGGTCTGGAGCAGGTCCTGCGTCGTCTCCACCAGCAGGGCGTCCGCGCCGCCGGCGATGAGGCCTTCGGCGTTCGCCTGGTAGGCGTCGCGCAGCAGGGTGTAGGGGGCGTGGCCGAGGGTGGGGAGCTTGGTGCCGGGGCCCATCGAGCCCAGTACCCAGCGCTGGTCGCCGGTGGAGGCGGTGTACGCGTCGGCCACCTCGCGGGCGATCCGGGCGCCCGCCTCGGACAGTTCGTGGACCCGCTCGGGGATGTCGTATTCCCCGAGGGCCGCGTGGTTGGCGCCGAAGGTGTTGGTCTCCACGCAGTCGACGCCGACGTCGAAGTAGGCCTCGTGGACGGAGCGGACGATGTCGGGGCGGGTGATGTTGAGGACCTCGTTGCAGCCCTCGAGGTTCTGGAAGTCCTCGAGGGTGGGGTCCTGGGCCTGGAGCATGGTGCCCATGGCGCCGTCGGCGACCACCACGCGGGTGGCGAGGGCTTCGCGCAGGGCGTCGATGCGCCGGGCGTCGGTGCGGGTGGTGGTCATGGGCGCTCCCCCAGTGCCGGTGCCAGCGCGGCGGCCGCGGCGGGGCCGTAGGCGCGTTCGGCGGTGGCCAGCAGGCGGGCCCGGTCGGCGTGGTAGGACTGCGAGCCGAC
>NZ_JBSGZJ010000799.1:0-1105 GCF_053610925.1 Streptomyces sp. NPDC054847
GTGACGCCCCCCGGCCGGCAGGGCCGTCTCTAGCGGAGGTTGTCCCCCCAGCCGCCCTGCATCATCGTCTGGAACGCCCACTTGCCGTCCTGCTTGATCAGGATGTCGGCGTACCGCAGCTGCTGGGTCCGGCCGTCCATGGTCATGGTCGAGTCCGTGAAGACGACGGCCATCGCGGGGGAGAGGAACACCGGAGTCCGTACCGACTCGAAGGAGATGTCGTCGCTCCCTTCGCCCATCACATGGCTCATGGTCTCGACGAACTGCCGGCGGTCCCACTGGGCGGAGGCGCCGTTGCCCGCGGAGTCGTCGCTGATCAGGTTGAGCGGGAACACTGCCATGTCCGCCATACGCCCGACGTCGCGCTTGGTGCTGTGCGCGTCGTAGGCGGCGAACCACTCCTGGATGCTCGCCAGTTCCTCCGCGCTCGGGGTGTATCCGGTGTCGGGCAGAAAGGTCACACTTTCTCCTTGCCGTTCATCAACTGGGGCCACGCGGTGCGTCGCAGAAGGTACTGCCCCCAGCGCCGATTAGTCAAACTTGATTAATCGAGTTCTTCGGGTGACCGCAGCCTCATCACCGTCGTCACGGTGTGCCGCGTCGTGCCCAGCTCCACCTCCGCCGTCACCCCCGGCTCCACCGCCCGGTAGGTGACCTCGCCGATCCCGGTCGCCACCGCCGTGCCGCTCCCGCCGCCCGCCCGCCCGGCGAGCAGGGCCCCCGCCTGCGTCCGCAGCGCCGGCGCCATCGGGCCGGACACCACCGGTGTGTCGTCGTCGGGCAGCACCACGACGAGGGCGGCCGGACGCTCCCCGCTGCCGGTGAAGCCGACGACGGCCGCGTCGTGGGTGCGGGTGTGCCGCAGCTTGCGCCACAGCCGCACACCGCCCCGGTACGACTGGTCCAGCCGCTTGACCACCAGCCCTTCGACGCCGATCCCGGGCAGGGTCTCGTACCAGCCCTCCGCCTCCGCCCGGTCCCGTGTCATCGGCACGGGCTGGAGCGGCGGCCCCAGCGGCCCGGCCACCGCCACCAGCCGCGCCCGCCGCTTCTCGTACGCGAGCGGGCGCAGGTCCACCCCGCCCTCCGCGAGCAGGTCGAAGGC
>NZ_JBSGZJ010000800.1:0-1096 GCF_053610925.1 Streptomyces sp. NPDC054847
GGCCACTGGGCGCGGGCGTGCCCCGGGGTCACCACCGGCCCCCGGGGGGGCGGGGGGGGGGGGGGGGGGGGCCCCGGCCCCGCGCTCCGCCGGTTTGCGGTGTCCGGGACCCTTGCCGTGCCGTGTCCGGCACGCTTCACTGTCGATCACCCCACAGGAGAGCAACCGTCCCTTGACCCGAAGGGTTTCCCTTGACTGCCCTGCCCGTACGCCTGACCGGCGTCAGCGCCGCCGCCTGCGCCATCGTCCTCGGCGTCGCCCTGCCGTCCTCGGCGATCAACTCGTACAACGCGACACCCGCTCCCGAGCGCACCGAGGTCGGCGCTCTCGTCGCCACCTGGGACGCCGACAACGACCCGGCGACGCCGGACCGGGTCGACTGGGTGTGCTCCGGCACGATGATCGACGCGGACACCTTCCTCACCGCGGCCCACTGCACCACCGACTGGCCGGAGAACGTGCGGTTCTACGTCTCCCTCGACCAGGACGTGCAGGCGGGTCTGGACCGGGCCGCCGCGCAGCACCCCGGCGACCCGGCAGCCGTGGCGGACGCCGTGGCCGTCCAGGGCACCGCCCACAACCACCCCGGCTACCCGGGCCCGGCGGCGGACACCCATGACATCTCGGTCGTCGAGGTGCCGGCCGCGAAGATGCGGGCCCGCTGGTCCTTCACCCCGGCGGCGCTGCCGGAGGCCGGCGCCCTCGACGCGCTCGGGGCGCAGGGGCTGAACGACACCCCGTTCGTCGTCGCCGGTTACGGGACGCAGGAGGCCGTGCGCGGGCCGGGCGGCCACACGCACCCGGGCGGCGGCGTCCGGATGAAGGCCCCCGTCACCTTCGACGCGCTGAACAAGTCGTGGGTACGCCTGGCCATGACCGCGCCCCAGGGCAACGGCGGGGCGTGCTACGGCGACTCCGGCGGCCCGAACTTCGCCACGCTGAAGGGCAAGCGGACCCTCGTGTCGACGACCATCACGGGCGACTCCCCCTGCTACGCCACCAATGTGACGTACCGTCTGGACGCCCCTGGCGCGAGGGCGTTCCTCTCCCCGTTCACCAAGCTGCCCTGACGCACTGCTGACGGGCGAGGTCGCGG
>NZ_JBSGZJ010000801.1:0-1087 GCF_053610925.1 Streptomyces sp. NPDC054847
CCCGGTGGGCCCCCCCCGCCCGCCGCGGGGGCGGGGGGCGGGGGGTGGCCCGGGTGGGGGACGGGGCGGGGTGGGGGAAAGCCCCGCGCAGCGGCCCAAGTCCCCGCGACGACGGGGCCCTCCGGGCGACGCCCCCGGGCAGCGGAACCCGCCCTCGCGCAGCGGCCCCGCCCCTGCGGCAACGCTCCCGCGCAGCGGCCCAAGTCCCCGCGACGACGGGGCCCTCCGGGCAACGCCCCCCGCGCGACGAGGCCCTCCGAGCAAACGCCCTCGCGCAGCGGAACCCGCCTTCGCGCAGCGGGCCCGGCGTCCACGCCCCCCGCGCAGCGGGACCCGTTCGCTACTTCGTCAGGTCCGCCTCGAGTTCGTCCAGGATGCGGGACGCCGCCGTGTAGCCGATGCCCTGGATCCACAGTTCGTCGTCGACCGCGAACACCTTGTTGGTCTCGACCGCCTTCATGCTCTTCCACAGCGCGCTGTCCAGCGTCTGCTTCTGCTTCGCCTTCTCCGGGTCGCCGTACGTCGAGTGGAAGACGACCTCCGCGTCCGCGAGGTCGATCTTCTCGGGGCTCACGTCGTAGGAGAAGCCGTCCTTGGCCTTGTCGGTGATGGCCGGGCGGCCCAGGCCGACGTCCGCGAGGATCGTCGAGATGTAGTTCTTCTTGCCGTAGATGCGGATGTCCGCGCCCTCGACGAAGCGGACGACGTTGACCTCGGTCGCCGCCGCCTTCTCCTTGCCGCCGAGCGCCTCGGTGACCTTTCCGGCGTGCGCCTCGTACGCGGCGACGGCCTTCGCCGCCTCCGCCTTCTTGCCGAGCGCGTCCGCGTGGGTCCGGAAGTTCTCCTTCCAGGGCTCGCCGGTGGTCTCGGTCATCACCGTCGGCGCGATCTTCTTCAGCTCGGCGTACTTGTCGCCGTGGCGGATCTTGCTGGTGAGGATCAGGTCGGGCTTCAGCGCGGCGATGGCCTGGGCGTTGGGGGTGCCCGCGGCGCCGATCGTGGGGACGTCCTTGAGCCGCGCGTACACCTCCGGCGGCAGGAGTTGCTCGCTGGCCGTCCCGTCGGGGATGCCCACCGGGACCAGACC
>NZ_JBSGZJ010000802.1:0-1084 GCF_053610925.1 Streptomyces sp. NPDC054847
GAATCAGGCGCAGATAACTGGCAGGGGAAGGGGCGCCGATGGCGCAGAGGGCGGGCATGGCGTCCAGGACGGCGCCGAGGAAAATGTTCGCCGTGGCGGCGAGGCCGTGGGCGGCGGTGGGGTCACGGTGCAGGTTCCGCCCGTTCTGGCGCAGGCTCAGGTGCAGGTGGCAGCCGTTGCCGACCTGGCGGGCGACGACCACCGGCGCGAAGGCGGCACGCAGGCCGTGTGCCAGGCTGACCGCCCGTACGCTCTCGCGGACGAGGACGAGCTCGTCGGCGGCACGGACGGGATCGGCCGGTACGGTGGAGACCTCGAACTGGCCGGGTGAGTACTCGGGATGGAGCTGCAGGACCTCGATACCTTGCGCGGCGAGCGTGTCGTGGACCGCCAGCAGATAGTCCGACAGCTCGGCCACCCGGGTCAGTCCGTAGGCGGGACCCCGGCCGGCATGGCCTTCGGTGCCGTCGTCCTTGAGGACCACCCATTCGGTCTCGAAGCCCATCCGCATTTCCAGGCCTTGCGCTTCGGCCAGCCGTACCATGCGCCGGGCGAACTGCCGTTGGCACGCCGGATACGGGAGGCCGTTCTGGTCATAGCGGTCGGCCGGGGCCCAGGCCCAGCCCGGCTGCGCCGCCAGGATCGTGAGCCGCTCCAGGTCGGGCAGGAGCCGCAGGTCGCCGTCGGGGCCGCCGATGTGCGGTGAGCTGGCGACGGCGTCGTCCGAGGTATAGACGTCGAACACCGGGGACATGCCGACGCCGCGGTGCGCCGCCTGCGGCAGTCTGCTGGTGGGCACTGTCTTGACCCGGCTGACGCCCGCGTTGTCGACCCAGCTGATCGCGACGGCCCGTACGCCTTCGGCGGCAAGCCGCGCCGCTTCGTGGCGGGCCGACAACCGCCGCTCGTCCCGTTCTGCCGCTTCCACCGAACGCCTCCTCCCACCGCGCGGGTGTCCATCGCTGGGACACCCGCGTTCATGGTTGCCGATCCGCGCTCCCCCGCCCCCTCTCATGCGCGAGCCGCGCGTCGCACCGCGCCCCTGCGCGACGGGGCGACGGGCGCGGCCCCGACGGCTACCGGC
>NZ_JBSGZJ010000803.1:0-1069 GCF_053610925.1 Streptomyces sp. NPDC054847
GAGCCCGGCGGCGCGGCGTCCGTCGGGCTCTCCGGCGGCTCGGCCTTCTCCACCGGCTCGGCGGTCTCAGCCTGCGACATCGAAGCCCTCCCCGGTCAGTGCCACGAACGCGTCCTCCAGGGAGGCGCGTTCCACTCCGAAACCCCGTACCCGCACACCGCCGTGGACCAGTGCGGCGTTGAGCCCGGCCAGTTCCGCCTCGTCCGCCGGAGGTTCCGCCGTCACCCGTTCTCCCTCCCGGACCACACCGGTGAGGCCGTGCTCCGTGAGGATACGGACCGCCTCCGCCGGGTCCGGTGTGAGGACGGCGAGCCGCCCTCTGGCCCCTGCCGCGAGCTCCGCCACCGGGCCCTGGGTGATCAGGCGTCCCTGGGCCATCACCGCCGCGTGGGTACAGACCTGCTCGATCTCGTCCAGCAGGTGCGAGGAGAGGAAGACGGTGGTGCCGTCCGCGGCAAGTTCCCTCACCAGGGTGCGGATCTCCCGCATGCCCTGCGGATCCAGGCCGTTCGTCGGCTCGTCCAGCACCAGCAGCTTCCGCGGCCGGAGCAGCGCCGCGGCCAGGCCCAGGCGCTGTTTCATGCCGAGGGAGTAGGCCTTCGCCTTCTTGCCGGACGCCTGGGTCAGCCCCACCCGTTCCAGCGCGGATGCCACTCGCGCCTCGCGGGTACGGGGATCGGCGGCCGGATCGGCCGAGTCGTAGCGCAGCAGGTTGTCCCGGCCGCTGAGGAACCCGTACAGCGCCGGGCCCTCGATCAGTGCGCCGACGTGCGGAAGCACCGAGCCGGCCGAGCGGGGCATGGGCAGGCCGAGGACCGTGGCCGTGCCGGCGGTGGGCCCGATGAGGCCCATGAGCATGCGGATCGTGGTGGTCTTTCCCGAGCCGTTGGGCCCGAGGAAACCGAAGACGCTGCCTGCCGGCACGCTGAGGTCGAGCCGGTCGACCGCCGGCCGGCCGCCCCGGTAGCGCTTGGTGAGCCCGCGTGTCTCGATGACGGCGGTCATCGACTCTCCCGTTCGTCCGTGTCCGCCCGGTCGGACGTCCGCCCCGCCGCACGGAGCGTACGAC
>NZ_JBSGZJ010000804.1:0-1069 GCF_053610925.1 Streptomyces sp. NPDC054847
GCGCAGCGCGCGGGCCACGGCGTCGGCCAGGCGGGTGTCGCCGGCCCGGACGTCGGCGCCGCGCAGCCACAGGGTGGGCGCGGGCCGCGACCCCTGGGCGCGGCGTGCGGCGAGCGCGCGCAGTTCCGTCGTACGGCCCGTGCCGGGTGCGCCGGCCAGTCCGAGGACCAGAGCCGCGCCGTCGTTCGCGGTGAACGCCGCGAACTCCTCCGCGATGTCGGGCCGCGGGACGGGCTCCGGCCATGCATCCGGAGCGGCGGCCTGGGCGAGCGAGGTCGCGGTCAGCTCCAGTACCGCGGCCAGGTTGAGGTCCGGTCCGTACGCGGGCGCGGTGGCGGCGTTCCTGCGCAGGAGCTCGGCGTGCGGCTCGGAGCGTGCGGTGCCCAAGGGGTGCGCGAGTACGCCGGAGGTGGCCGTGCCCGGCGGCGGTGGGGCGGCGAGCACGCCGAGGACCGCCCCGGTCGCCGCGTCGAGCACAGGCCCGCCGGTGGCTCCGCCCACGAGGCGCAGGGCGTCGCTGCCGTCCGTGCCGATGGCGAGCTCCAGGACGCCGTGAGTGGTGGCGAGTACGCGCGCCTCACGCCAGCCGCCCGCCACGAGGCGCACGTACGTGCCCGGCTCCACGCGTTCGCGCGCCCCGATCGGCAGGGGCACGACGCCAAGGCCGCTCGTGTGCAGGAGGGCGAGGCCACTGCCGGGCAGCGGGGTGACGGAGTCGGCCTCGATCGCGGGTCCGCCGCCGTCCAGGGGCCGGACGACGGGCCGGGGAAGGCCATGGACCACGTCATGCCCGGTCACGACCGTGCCGAGGTCGTCGGCGACGAAGCCGGTGCCGTACGGCCGACCGGCCGGATCGCAGATCCGTACCAAAGTTGCCAGGTCAGCGCGTCCCATACGGACGACGTTAGGCAGACGATGATCAAGAAGAGAAGCGCGGATCTCGAACGCGCCCCCCAGTGCACCCCGGTTCACTCCGAGCGCCTGCTCGAAGGGGTGAATCCAGGGGCCTGGGTGGATAGACACTGTGCGGGGGAATCGAGGGGGGACCGTGGGGCGGACGGCGAAGCCG
>NZ_JBSGZJ010000805.1:0-1067 GCF_053610925.1 Streptomyces sp. NPDC054847
GCCCACACCCAAGGTCTCGAACGTTGTTCGTGATATCGAACCATTTTCTTCAGTCGAGGAGATCCATGTCCCCGTCCGCAATGCCTCGCTCAACGCCTCGCAGGCCCGGTGAACCCGCCCTCGCCGCCCTCGGGCTCGAGGGCCCGGCCCTCGACCCCGCCGACGCCTCCCCGCACTCCTTCCCCGACGGCGGCCGCTGGCGGGTGGAGATCCCCTCCGTGGAGGGCCCCGAGGCGCTCGCCGCGGTGCTCAAGGAGTCGACCCGGCTCGACGTCCCCGTACACCGCGTCAGCCAGGGCAGCGGCGTCTGGATGCTCGGCGACGACGAGATCACCGAGATGGTGGAGGCGACCGCCGAACGCGACATCGAGCTCTGCCTGTTCACCGGACCGCGCGGCACCTGGGACATCGGCGGCTCCACCCGTACCGACTCGCGGGGCGGCGGGCTGCGCGCCCGGGGGCACGACGCGGTCGCCGGCTGTGTGGAGGACGCCGTCCGCGCCACCGAGCTGGGGGTGCGCTGTCTGCTCGTCGCCGACGAGGGGGTGCTGTGGACCCTGCACCGGGCACGGTCGCGCGGTCTCCTGCCCGCCGGCACCACCCTGAAGGTCTCCGCGCTCATCGGCCCCGTCAACCCCGCCGCGTACGCCGTGTACGAGCGGCTCGGCGCCGACTCCCTCAATGTGCCCAGCGACCTGACGCTGGACCACCTCACCCAGATCCGCCGGGTGAGCGGTGCGCCGATGGACATGTACGTGGAGGCGCCGGACGACCTCGGCGGCTACATCCGTATGTACGAGATCGCCGAGCTGATCCGCCGGGGCGCCCCGCTCTACCTCAAGTTCGGCCTCTCCAAGGCCCCGTCGATCTACCCCTCCGGCCTGCACCTGCGGGAGACCGTCCTCAGCACCGCCCGTGAGCGGGTCCGCCGTGGCAGGCTCGTGCTCGATCTGCTGGCCCGGCACGGCGCCGGCGACGCGATGTCGCCGCTCGGTTCGCGGCTGCCGGGCGAGCTGCGGCGCTTCGAGGACGCCGGCGTCTGAGACGCACGAAGGCCGGGGCCGCAC
>NZ_JBSGZJ010000806.1:0-1057 GCF_053610925.1 Streptomyces sp. NPDC054847
ACGGGGCGACGGTCGCGGCCCGGACGGCTACCGGCTCGTCCATTGCTCGCGCACCGTGGGTCGGCATCCGTCCGGTCGCGTCCAGGGTCGCGTCGCGGGAGGCGCGTAGGGGCCGGTACGTCCCGCGGGCATCTAGGACGGGATCTGACCTGTTCGGGTTCTACGGTCGTCATGTCATGCAGGGCCGGAGGACCGGATGAGAGGACAGGCCGATGCACCGCACTGTGCCCGAGGGATATACGAGTGTCGCGCCGTGGGTGGTCACCGACGACACCGGCGCGCTGCTCGACTTCATCACGGCCGCGTTCGGGGGTGAGGAGCTCGCGCGGGTGCCGGTCGAGGACGGCACCATCGGTCACGGTGAGATCCGTGTCGGCGACACGGTCGTGCTCGCCTTCGACCGGCGGCCCGACTGGCCGGTGATGCCGTCACTGCTGCGGATCTACGTCCCCGACGCGGATGCCGCCATGGCCGCCGCCGTTGCCCACGGGGCACGGGTGGTCACCGAGGTCGTCGACAGTGCGTGGGGCGACCGTGGCGGCAGGGTGCGGGATCCGTTCGGCAACATCTGGTGGGTGACGAGCCGGACCGAGGACGTCGCACCGGACGTGGCCTGGCAGCGG
The DNA here is from genome assembly GCF_053610925.1 of Streptomyces sp. NPDC054847. NCBI lineage: Bacteria > Bacillati > Actinomycetota > Actinomycetes > Kitasatosporales > Streptomycetaceae > Streptomyces > Streptomyces sp. NPDC054847. Next base: position 624 of record NZ_JBSGZJ010000806.1, read on the forward strand.
ATGTCCGAGCCGAAGTACGCCGAGTCGATGCGCATCGCCCAGGAGACCCTGGACGCGGAACTCAGCGGGCGGGAGTCGGGGGTGGCCAGTGCCCCGCAGCGCCCGGCCCGTTGAGCCCTTCGTCCCGCCCAGCCCGATGTTCCGCCTGGCCGGGCGGCGGCCGCACCCGGCACAATCCCCGCATGAAGATCACCGCGCGCGGGCTCAACCGTGCCACTCTCGCACGGCAGTTGCTCCTCGGCCGTGAGCCGCTCGACGTCGCGGAGGGGGTGCGGCGGGTGGTCGCCCTGCAGGCGCAGCAGCCCGTTTCGCCGTACATCGCCCGGTGGAACAGGCTGAGCGGTTTCGACGCGTCGGCGCTCGACGCGTCGGTGGCCGGTCTGCGGACGGTGAAGGCGACGCTGATGCAGCTGACCCTGCACGCGGTACGTGCC
>NZ_JBSGZJ010000807.1:0-1054 GCF_053610925.1 Streptomyces sp. NPDC054847
CTTCTGTGTGGAGCGCCGTGGATTGGGGGGTGTATCCACGGCCGCTGATGTCGACCTGGCCCGGGTCAATGGGGGTCGTGTCATCGACTATGACAGACGGACGCCTCATCTCCAAATTCCTATAAGCGGGCAAAAGGTATCCAATGGGAGATGTCGTGAAGGGATCGTAGGTGAGTTCGCGCACTCGCCTGGCATTCCATGCATAAATATCCCTACTGGGGTTTGTTTCCTCGGTCTCGGGGAAGCGGTAGGCGTGCATTTCGGCGGTAGCGGTCCGCATGGATTCGTCGTCCCCCCGCAGCCCGGCCGGTACGCCCTCGGTCACACCGGTGCGGTCCAGGGGCCCACGTTGAGCAACTCGCCCACCCGCGGGTGACGATGCGCGGCCCGGTGCCGTCGCACCGGGATGGTGTCCCCCATGATCACCACTCGCTCGCGGCGCCGGGCCGCCGTGCTCACCCTGGCCCTGGCCGCCACCCTCGTCCCCGCGGCGGCAGGAACCGCCGCAGGCACCGCCCCCGCGGCACCGGCCGCAGCCCCTGCCGCCGCCGCGGCCGCCACCTGCCCGGTCGTCGACGACCCGCTCCACGCCGCCGCCGACCGCAGCGTGGACATCGACAAGATCACGCCGAGGCCGTCGTTCCGCACCAACTGCAAGCAGCTGTACCGGGCCGACGGACGCGGCCCCGAGGTCATCTTCGAGCAGGGCTTCCACCCGAAGGCGCCGCAGACCGGGCAGTACGACATCGAGAAGTACGTCCTCGTCAATCAGCCGTCGCCGTTCGTCTCGACGACCTACGACCACGACCTCTACAAGCAGTGGAAGAGCGCCTGGAACTACTACATCGACGCCCCCGGCGGCATCGACGTCAACGAGACCATCGGTGACACCCACCGGTGGGCGGACCAGGTCGAGGTGGCTTTCCCCGGCGGCATCAACCGGGACTTCGTCGTCGGCGCCTGTCCCGTCGACAAGGAGACCAGGCGCGAGATCATGAGCGAGTGCCGGGACAACCCGAACTACCTGCCCTGGCGCCTGTGACCTGAACGGAAG
>NZ_JBSGZJ010000808.1:0-1045 GCF_053610925.1 Streptomyces sp. NPDC054847
GCCTAGAAGACGCTCACGCCGTACGCGCTCAGCGCCTCGGTGACGGGCTGGAAGAACGTGGTGCCGCCCGAGGAGCAGTTGCCGCTGCCGCCGGACGTCAGGCCCAGAGCCGTGCTGCCCGAGAACAGGGCGCCGCCGCTGTCGCCGGGCTCGGCGCAGACGTTGGTCTGGATCATGCCGTACACGACGTCGCCGTTGCCGTAGTTGACGGTCGCGTTGAGGCCGGTGACCCGGCCGCTGCGCAGACCGGTGGTGCTGCCGCTGCGCTGGACGGTCTGGCCGACGGAGGCGTTGCCGGCGCCGGTGATGTCGCGGTAGCTGCCGTTGTAGAGGTAGACACGGCCGTCCGCCGCCGAGGCGTTGGAGTGGCGGATGATGCCGTAGTCGTTGTTCGGGAAGCTGGAACCGGTCCGCGTGCCGAGCACCGTGGTGTTGGCGGAGTTGGTGTACCAGGTGGAGCCGATGTTGGTGCAGTGACCGGCCGTCAGGGCGTAGTAGGTGCTGCCGCTGCGGACGTTGAAGCCGAGGGAGCAGCGACCGCCGCCCGCGTAGATGGCCTGGCCGCCCGCGATGAGCTTGCTGAAGGTGCCGGGGGTGCGCTTGATCTCGAGGACGCCGGCGCGCTCGCCCGCCGCCTTCTTGATCTTGGCGATCTCGGCGGCGGAGACGGTGGAGTCCGCCGTGACGACGACCTTGCCGGTCTCCTTGTCGGTGTACCAGGCGGTGCCGGGCACGTCGGCGCCGAGCACCGCGTCGTCGGCCTGGGCGAGCTGGGCCGTGGTGGCCCGCGCGGAGTCGGCCGGGTCGGCCAGCGCGGACGGGGCCGCAAGCGCGGAGGCGGCCACGAGTGCGGCGGCGACGGCGGTCAGCCGTGCGGCTCTCGAGACGCCGGTGAGGGGGGCGAAGCGCTTGATCTTCACTGCATCCTCCGGTGGGGGATTCCGGGGCCCGCTGGGTGGGCGGGCCCGTCCAACGCCGGCTGCCGGACCGTGACGGAACGTTCAACGTCATGATCCTGACAACCGCCGCGGAAGGAATCCTGCGG
>NZ_JBSGZJ010000809.1:0-1041 GCF_053610925.1 Streptomyces sp. NPDC054847
CGAGCTGCCACCCCAAGGCGGTACCGCACCCCGCATGGAGCGACCACCGGCCGGAAGGGGCGGCACGGACGTGAGGGGGACGGGGTCGTAGGAGGGGGGTGTCCGGAAGTAAAGCGTCGCAACTCGCGCGCAGCGCGGTGAGGATAGCCATTCCGGGCACCCCCCCCGGAGGCCCCGACACCCGGCACCACCCACCGGCGCAGCCCCGCCCCGCAAGGGGCGCAACGCACTCCCCTACCGGGGCCACGCCCGCAAAGGGCGCACCCGCGCCGTGCCCGCCCCGCAGGGGCGACACGCCGCACCGGCCACCTCCGCAGAGGGCCACACACCAAACCGGCCACGCACGCCAGGACGCAACGAAACCGGGCCGAGCCACGCCCCGCAAGGGGCGCAACGCAACCGGGACCACGCCCTCAGGGCGCGCACCACCCACGCGGCCACGCCCGCAAGGGCGCACGTGCCGGGCGCGCCCCGCAGGGGCGTAACGCACGGCCACCAGGGGCACGCCCCCTGCCGAGCCCGTCCCCAGAGGCGACGCGCACCGGAGCCGGGCCACGCCCGGCAGGGGGCGACCGCAGCGTGGGGGTGCGGCTATGGGATGCGTGGCGGGCGCGTGCCGCCGCGGGTGAGGAAGTCGGAGAGCGGCAGCGTCGCCGCGCCCACCGTGACCGCGTCCGCGCCCAGGCGGCCCAGTTCGATCGTCGTGCGGGCGGCCGCGTGTTCCAGGGCGTACTCGGCCGCGTAGCGCCGCACTTGGGGCAGGAGGTGCGGGCCGAGCTGGAGTCCGGCCCAGCCGCCGAGCAGGATGCGTTCAGGCCGGAAGAGGTTGATGAGGTCGGCGACCGCGGCGCCCAGGTATTCGGCCGTCTCGTCGAGGAGGGCGAGGGCCGCAGTGTCGGCCGGCCCATCCGTGGGATACGCGGCGACGAGCAGCGCGGCCAGCGCAGTCTCGTCGTCGGTGTCGGCCGTGGCGACCGTGTCGCCCCCGTCGCCCGCCGTCGGCGCCCCGCCGGCCTCCCGGCGGCGTTCGCGGAGTGCTTC
>NZ_JBSGZJ010000810.1:0-1036 GCF_053610925.1 Streptomyces sp. NPDC054847
GGACACCTGAGGTGTCCGGGGCCCTCCCGTACGTGCGGTCATGTCTGCCCGGCAGACGGCGCGGCCGCGGTCAGGCGACCGGGCGCGGGGCGCGCTGGCAGCGGGGGCAGAAGTAGCTGGAGCGGTTCATCCACGGGCGGCGGCGCATCGCGGTGCCGCAGCGTCGGCAGGGCTCGTCCTCGCGGCCGTACGCGTCGAGGGAGCGGTCGAAGTAGCCGGACTCGCCGTTCACGTTCACGTACAGGCTGTCGAAGGTGGTGCCGCCGACGGCGAGGGCCGCGGTCATCACCTCGCGCACGTGGCGGAGGAGTTCGACGGAGCGGGGCCGGGTGAGGGTCGCGGTGGGGCGCTCGTAGTGGAGTCTCGCGCGCCACAGGGCCTCGTCGGCGTAGATGTTGCCGACGCCGCTGATCAGGGACTGGTCGAGCAGGGCTCGTTTGACGGTGGTGCGTCGGGCCCGCAGCGCGGTGTGGAACCTCGCGTCGTCGAAGAGCGGGTCGAGCGGGTCGCGGGCGATGTGCGACAGGACGTCGGGCAGGCCGTCCGGCGCGTTCTCGTGGAGGGACAGGCCGCCGAAGGTGCGCTGGTCGACGAAGCGCAGCTCGGTGCCCAGCGCATCAGCGAACCGGATGCGGATGCGCAGATGCTTCTCGTCGTCCGCGTCCTGGGGCTGCACGAGGAGCTGACCGCTCATGCCCAGGTGGCCGAGGATCGAGGTGTCGGTGTCCGCGAGGGGCAGCCACAGGTACTTGCCGCGCCGGCACGCGTCGCCGACGGTCCTGCCGGTGAGCCGTGCGGCGAAGTCCTGCGCGCCGGGCAGGTGTCTGCGGATCGCGCGCGGGTGCAGCACCTGCACGTCGGCGATCGTGCGACCGCTGACCCAGCTCTGCAGACCACGGCGCACGACCTCGACCTCGGGCAGCTCGGGCACGGGTCGCGTCTCCTTCTGCGAGTCACATCGTTGTTGCCCGCAGGGTACCGCCGGGCCGTGGGCCGTTGACGGGCGGGAACAGCGGTGAGGCCCCCCGCCTGTGGC
>NZ_JBSGZJ010000811.1:0-1036 GCF_053610925.1 Streptomyces sp. NPDC054847
GACGGGGGCGGGGGAGGCCTTACGCGGGGGAGGGGGCGGCCAGCCGGGTCGTGAGGAACGCGGCGACGGCGGCGGCCGTGGGGTGCTTCCACACCAGCGTGGCGGGCAGCTTCAGACCCAGCCGCCGCTCCAGGCCGCGCCGCAGGACCTGCGTCATCACCGAGTCCAGGCCCAGTTCGGTCAGGGGCCGGTGGACGTCCAGCCGCTCGGCGCTCAGCCCGAGTTCGGCCTCGATCTGCCGGCCGACCTCGGCCAGCAGCAGCGCGCCCAGCTCCTCCTGCGTGAGCCCGTCGGCCCGGAACGCGGCCGCGTCGTCCGGCCCGTCCGCCGCCTTACCGCCCGGCGCGGACAGCTCACCGAGGACGGGCAGGCCGGTGGCGCCGGTGACCGGCAGGACGGCGACATAGGGCCGCGCACCGCAGCCCAGCGCGTACTCCCAGGCCCGCAGCGCGTCGGCCGGCTCGACGGAACCGCTGCCGCGGTCGGCGAGTTCGGCGTCGACGAAGTCGCTGACGGCCATGCCCACGCCGCGCCACGACGTCCACGCGTAGGCGGTGCTGCCTCTGTCGCCGGCCGCCTGCCGGTGGCGGGCGAGGGCGTCGAGGCAGGCGTTGGCGGCGGCGTAGCTGGACTGGCCGGTCAGGCCCAGCTGGTAGCCGACGGAGGAGAACAGCACGAAGAAGTCGGTGCTGCCGGGCGGGAACAGCTCGTGCAGCACCAGCGCCCCGCCCGCCTTGGGCGCCAGCACCCGCTCCAGCGACGCTTCGTCGAGGTCGCCGAGCATCCGGTTGTCCAGGACTCCCGCGGCGTGCACCACACCGCGCACGGGCGGCAGGCCGAGCGCGTCGGTGTCCAGCGCCGCGCGGGCCGCCGCCTTGTCGGCGATGTCGACGGCCACGCTCGTCACGCTCACCCCGCGCGCCTCCAGCCGCCTGACCGCCTCGATACGCCGCACGGTGGCCGGGTCGCTCTGGGCGGGCCAACCGCGGCGCGGCGGCAGGGCCGTGCGGCCCGCGAGCAGGATCCGCCGCGCGCC
>NZ_JBSGZJ010000812.1:0-1018 GCF_053610925.1 Streptomyces sp. NPDC054847
CGCGTGGAGCGGCGACACCGGCCGTCTGACCCGGACCGTGGCCCTGCCGGAGGACCGGCTTCCCCCGCTGCTCGACGCCGTGCGCCGGGCCGGGGCGGACCTGAGTCACCGGGCGGACTGGGAGCTGACCGGGGACGGCGTCGTCTTCAGCCTCCGCACCCGTTCCGTGGATGCCGTCACCCGGCTCGACCTGGAACTCGCGGACCGGATCGACGCCGCGGTGGAGGCCGTGGGGTCCGGCGGCCGTCCCGGATGACCCGTACCGGCCGCCCGCCGGGCCCCCTCGCGCCCGCGCGGCGGGCCGGACCAGTGACGAAGGAGAGCACGATGGATCACGAGACGTTCATCGGGCAGGTCCAGGACCGTGCCCACCTCGGCAGCCGAGGCGCCGCGGAGTCCGCGACCCGGGCCACCCTGGAGACCCTCGCGGAGCGCGTCCCCGCCGGGCTGGCCGACAATCTCGCCGCCCAGCTGCCCGCCGAGATCGGCGAGCATCTGCGTCGGGTGGCCACCGCCCCCGACCAGCCGGCCACCGGCGTGCCGATGAGCAACCGGGATTTCTTCGACCGGGTCGCCCAGCGGGCCCATGAGAGCACCCCCAAGGCCGCGCACGAGGCGCGCTGCGTCATGGAAGTGGTCGGGGAAGCCACGCAGGGCGCCCTGACGGACAAGATCCGCCACTCCCTGGACGACGAGCTGGCGGGCTCCCTCTTCGCGGGCAGTTCCGGCGGCGCGTGAGCGGTCGGGCCGGCCGATCCCCCGCCGGCAAGGACGTGACGACCGGGGTCTGCGGGCAGCGGGCGACCGGAGCTGTGCGGCTCCGACACCCTGGCCGGGGCCCCGGTGACGCGCGGCCGGGCCCCGGCGCCGGGTAGGGCGCTCGCGTACGGCCGGTGGGCCCGGCCGGGGCGGGCGCCCGGGGGCTAGGCCGGGGCGAGGGCGCGGGTGAAGCGCAGGGCTGGGTGCCCGTCGAGGACGGTGGTGCCCGTTTCCGTGAAGCCGTTGCGGGCGAGGACGG
>NZ_JBSGZJ010000813.1:0-1006 GCF_053610925.1 Streptomyces sp. NPDC054847
GATCCAGCCCGTCCGGCGTTCGAGGACACCGCGCCGCGCGGTACGGGTCCGGGCGGAGCCCGGTTTCGGGAAGGGGCGGGGTGGGGAACATGCCCCGCGCAGCGGCGCCGCCCCTGAGGCAACGCCCCCGTCAGCCCGCCGCCGCCCTCTCCACCGCCGACGACACCCGCTCCCACGTCTCCATGTCCCGCTCCACCGCCTCCAGTTCCGTCCCCGAGCCCGCTCCCCAGTCCGCCGCCAGTGCCACCGGGTCCGCTCCGGTCGCCGCGGCCGCGGCCAGCGCGGAGGCGCCGAGGGCGACGAGTTCGCCGTTGGCGGGGATCAGCAGGGGCCGGCCCGACAGGCGGCGCACGGTCTCCACCCAGTGGCGGCCGTTCGCCCCGCCGCCGACCAGCCGGAGGGGGCGCGCGGCGGTATCCGGGTCCGACGGGTCCTGGCCGCATGCGCGCATGACCTCGTCGAGGGCGCGCAGCACGGTCACGGCCGCCCCTTCGTAGGCCGCGCCGAGGATCTGCTGGCGGGTGGTCGTGTGGCGCAGGCCGGTCAGCATGCCGGACGCGCCCGGCAGGTCGGGCGTCCGTTCGCCGTCGAGGTACGGCAGCAGGACGACCTCGCCGCCGGCTTCCGCCGCTTCCCGGTCCAGGCCCAGCAGGGACGCGACCTTGTCGACGGCGAGGGTGCAGTTCAGGGTGCACGCGAGCGGCAGGTACGTTCCGTCCGCCGCCGCGAACCCGGCGAGCGCCGGTGACGCGGGGCGTGTGCGGCTCGCGGCGAACACGGTTCCCGACGTGCCGAGGCTGAGGGCCGGGTGGTCGAGCAGTCCCGCTCCGCCGAGTCCGAGGCCGACCGCCGCGGCCATGTTGTCGCCGGTTCCGGCGGCGACCGCGATCCCGGCGGGCAGGCCGAGCCGCTCCGCGGCGGTGGGCGTGAGCGGGCCGACGCGGGTGGCGCCGGTCGTCGCGACGGTCGGCAGGAGCGCCGGATCGAGGCCGACGAGGTCCAGCAG